>CAKUDJ010000025.1 GCA_934644855.1 uncultured Elusimicrobiales bacterium | reverse complement strand
TAAAACCTTAAATTTAGCGTTGGAAGCCATGGACCAGTTATGGCTCCCGGTAGAAAAAACCTGGCGCCTAAATGAAAAACATTACGGCGCTTTGCAAGGCTTAAACAAGGCCGATACGGCCGCCAAATACGGTGCCGAACAGGTGCTTTTATGGCGCCGCGCCTATGACGTGCGCCCGCCCGCATTGACGGCGGACGACCCGCGCCACCCGCGTTTTGAAGCGCGCTACCGGGGTATTGCGGAAGGGGTGCTTCCGGCGACGGAATCCCTGAAAGACTGCATTGGGCGGTTAATCCCGTATTGGGAAAATACCATTGTGCCCGCCTTAACGCAAAACGACCGCATTTTAATCGCCGCACACGGCAACAGCCTGCGGGGCATTGTCAAAATACTTAAAAACATCCCGGACGACAAAATCGTGGGGCTGAATATCCCCACCGGGGCGCCCTATGTGTTTGAGTTGGACGAAGACTTAAACCTGATAAAAGATTATTATTTGGGTGACCCGGACGAAATCGCCCGCCGCGCGCAAGCGGTGGCGGACCAAGCCAAAGCCAAATAATCCGTACGCAAATCTATCGGTAAAAAGCGCCGCCCGGAAAAATTCCCGGCGGCGCAATTTTTATGTCCGTAAAAAACTTAATTCCAATCTTTGCGCAGTTTTTTAATGGCTTTTTTAAGTTCCGGTTTTAGGGCGGGGTCCACCAAATCAATAAACAGTTTGCCGTCTAAATGGTCCACCTCGTGTTGGAACGCCTTGGCTAACAGGCCGCGCCCGCGAATGGTTTGTTCTTGCCCGTTTTCGTCCAAGCAAGTAATAGTCACGTCCGTAGCGCGAACCACTTCCGCCCATAAACCGGGCAGAGAAAGGCAGCCTTCTTCTTCCAACTTACTGCCCTGTTTGGCAATAATTTGCGGGTTGATAATGACGTAGCGTTTGTAGGCGTTTTCGTCTTTTTTGGTAGGCGCGGGCAATAAAATAACCGCCAAACGGTACGGCAGGCCGATTTGGTTGGCCGCCAAACCCACCCCGCGCACGGCCAGGCAGGTTTCTTCCATATCCTTTAATAGCGCAGGCAACTGCGGGGCCAGTTGGTTGTAATCAACCGGTTTTAATTTTTGGCGCAAAATATCGTCGCCGTATTTTACAATTTTAAGTATGGCCATACTTCTATTTTATCATATTGGGGAACGCCCGTTTAAGGCCGCGGCTTAAAATGCGCCAAAACGTCTTGCGGCGTTTGGAGTCGGGCCAGTTCTTCCATAAATTCCGGCTTGAAAGTTTGGGCCAACGCGGCTAAAATTTGCAAATGCCGCTGGAAAAACTCCGGCTTGGACGGGGATAAAAACAAAAACATCGCTTTGATGGCGTGGTGCGGATTGACCGGGTCCGGCACCGGGGTAGGAAATACCGCCAGAGCAGCCTTAAAATCCGCAATTTCCTCTAGCCGCGCGTGCGGAATGGACAGGCCGGTATCCAGGGTGGTGCTGATGCCTTCTTCCCGGCGCAGGACTTCCCGCAAAATTTCTTCCGGGCCCAAGGCAGGCTCCGCCTGGCAAATCTGCTCCACCAACCGGCGGATGACCGCCTGTTTGGTCTGCCCCGGCGGCACAATATATATTTGCGCGGGTGAAAGCAGGGCGCTTAAATTAAATGTATTCATTTTGTTTACTGGCATATTATTGAAATTTTATGCTACCAAATATCCCCCCGCATTGGCAAGCCGGGGCAAAAAGCGTTTCCAGTATACCCCAAAAAGATATAAAATAAGAATAAGATGTTAGATACTTTATATAATACCCTATCCGCGGGGCGCACGCCCGGCAAGCAAGATTTTAACGCCTCCAAAATGTTTTCTTTATTGGAAGACCCTTTTGGAATTTGGTGCTTTTTCCATGCGCCTAAAGAAGAATCCGTCAACGAAGTCAACCGTTACGAAAACTTAAAAGTCCGCACGGACCGCAACGCGCGCGACGCTTGGATTAAAGAAGAATTCCCGGATGTGGTATTTATCAGCGGAGAAACTGACGCGGAGCGTTTCAAAAACACCTTAAAAGCCATGCTGGAAGGCAAAAACGCCATTGCCAACGCCGTTTTGTGGAACTTGCCCGATAACGTATACGGCAGTATCAACCTGTTGGTAAAAGACGGCGGCGCCAAAAGCAAACTGGGGAATTTTTATTATCATATTTTTCAATTTAAGCGCGCCCATGACCTTAAAGAACATTACGCCCTGCAAGTTAGTTTATTAAACCGCATTTTGGGTTGCGTGCAGGGGTTCACGCCGTACAATACGCGCGTTTTTCTAAAAGATAAAACGGTGGATGTGGACTACCGCGACCACGAAGAACGCCTGGGGCAAGAACTGGCGTTCTGGCGCTTAATCCGCGACGGAAAAGCCCGCCCGGAAGCCCACAAACCGCCCAAAGCGGCCAACTCCCCCTGGCGCGTATATGCCAACAAAACGGTGGCGGCCGAAAAAAACCTGCTGATGTTGCCGGCCCTCAGCGCGGAAATGCGCCAAGCCCTTAAAATAAACGGTATGTTCACGACCGACGACGTTGCCCATGCGGATTTGGATTTCTTAAAAACTTTTTTAGACGAGCCTTACGCTTCGGACGCTTATTATAACTCGTTGGCGTACCTGCACAACAAGCCTGTTTTGCGCGAGGCCGGGCACTTTCCGCCCCCCCTTAAAAAGCGCAACTTGTATTTTGATTTTGAGGCCACGGAAACGTTCACCAAAAACAGCGTTTCGTTTGTTTACTTAATTGGTATTTGGGATAAAGAAGAAAACAAATACGTCAGTTTTGTAGCCAAAACGCCGGAAGAAGAAATCAAAATTTTTGAACAATTTTACGATTATGTAAAAGATTTTGAAAACACCGCCCTGTACCATTGGACGGAATACGAAGTGAAAAAAATGCGCAATTTGGCCCACACCCACCCGCAAGATGCGGACAAGCTAAACGCCTTATGCCACATCTGCTACGACTTAAAAGTAGCCGTCAATAAACAGTTTTATTTGCCGGCGCCCAGTTTTTCCTTAAAAGCGGCGGCCCCGGCATTCGGGTTCCATTGGCGGCAGGATGATTGCGGCGCCATGGACAGCATGGTTTATTTTACCAACTGGCTGAAAACCGGCAACGACGAACTGCTCAAAAAGGTCCTCATGTATAACGAAGACGATTGTATTGCCATGTTGTATTTGGAAGACAAACTAAAAACAGCAGAAGTATTGGATTTTAAGCATGAAAAAAGAACTCCAAACGCTTAAACTGGCGTTAGAAACCGCCGGGCGCGCCGTACGGCGGCGCTTTGGCAAAGTGGGCTACCGCCTGAAAGGGGAAGCCAATTTGGTCACGGATGCGGACCTGGCCAGCCAAAAGGCCGTTTTCGGCATCATTAAAAAGGCGTTCCCGGAGCATGATTTTTGGGGTGAAGAAAACGCCCGCAAAAAAACCGGCTCCCCCTATACTTGGGTGGTGGACCCCATTGACGGCACCACCAATTTTGCGCACACCTTCCCGCAATGCAGTATTTCTATTGCGCTTTTTTATAAAAACCAAGTGGTAGCCGGCGGCGTGTATAACGCCATTACGGACGAAATGTTCCTGGCCGCCAAAGGCAAAGGGGCCACCTTAAACGGTAAAAAAATTCACGTTTCCCAAGTAAAAAAACTGCACGAGGCGCTGCTGGTGACGGGCTTTCCGTACAACCGTAAAGAAATTATGCCGGAACTTTTGGCCCGCTTTGAACGCTTTTTATGCGCCTGCCACGATGTGCGCCGCCTGGGCTCCGCCGCGTTGGATTTATGTTGGGTGGCGGCCGGGCGTTTAGACGGCTACTGGGAGCAAAACCTAAACCCGTGGGACGTGGCCGCCGGAACGCTTATTTTAACCGAAGCAGGCGGCAAAGTGACCGATTTTTCCGGCAAGAAATACGCCAAAATGGAAGACTTCGGCCGCACGATAGCGGCTTCTAACGGGGCTATCCAAAAAGAGTTATTAAGCTTTTTGTAAGGCTAAAACCGGCTTTTAAGGGTGGGCCGCAAACAGAGCACCCGTTTTTATTTCCCAATGTTATAGAATGTGTGATATAATTTATTATTAGCTGATGTTTTTGCACACTAGGATAAAGGGGTTTACACTACATGGCTATTAAAGTAATAAAACAATACAGCGTTTTTTTGATGAACGAGCCGGGCGCACTTAAAAAATTTGCCGAACTTTTTGTGCAGGAAAACGTAAATATTATTGCTATTTCACAAGATGTCCGTTATGATGCCGCCGTTGTGCGTATTGCCGTAAAATATAACGAAGAAATCAGCCACGCGCTTACCAAAGCAGGCTTTACCAGCGTAAAAACGGATGCTATTTGCCTGGAAACCAACGACCGGGAAGGCCTTGCCCGCGATATTGGCAATGTACTGTTTAAGCAAGGCATTAACATTACCACCATTTATGGGGCCTCCATAGAAAAAGGCATGAGCCGTTGGATTGTGGTAGTCAGCGATATTACCAAAGCCCTCAACGCCTTGGAATCCTGCGGATTATTCAATTAAATTTCTGCACCATATCAAAAAGCCACCCGGCAAACTGCCGGGTGGCTTTTCTTTTCACAAATCTGCTTAACGCAACTTTAACCGGGCGTCCTTTATTTCCTGTTTCCACGCCTTGCGGGCCAATTTATATTTGCGCTCCGCCGCGCCGGAAAGCAAGTCTTCCACCCGTTGGGCCTTTATCTCCGGCCAACGGGCTTCTTCCTGCGCCAACTTTTGGCTCCAACGGGCCAAATTGGCCTGTTCCTGCGCCAAACGCGCTTTCATTCCCGCCAGCCCCTTATCCATTCCCTCACTTACCAGCGCATATAACTGCGCTTTAACGGCCGGTTTTTCCTGTGCCGGAGCTTTGCGGTATTTTTTGACCAATTTGCGGATTTGCTTGCGCCGCTTTTTGAACGCTTTTTTGGCTTGGCGGCGGCTTTCAAACACCGCCTGCGGGGCCGCTTCGGCCGGGGTTTGGGCCTTGGGGGCGCTGTCCGCCGGCAAACTGCACTCGGCCGGGGCGGCGCCGTCCGCCTCTTTTAATTCCTGGGCAAATAAACCACCTGTAAAACCCAACAAAACCACCGCCAAAAAAGCGTTTTTCATAAAACCGCTCCTAATCTAAAGACGTATCATGCACGCCTGCCTCGGCAAAGCCTTTGGCGCGCAATTTGCAGGAGTCACAATGCCCGCACGGTTTTTTGCCGCCGGCATAGCAGCTCCAAGTCAGTTCAAACGGTACTTTTAATTGGGCCCCCAAACGCACAATATCCGTTTTGGATAAATCCATCAGCGGGGCCAAAACTTCTATGCCTTCGCGCACGCCGCGTTTGGTCCCCCGGTTTAACGCCTCGCCCGCCGCCTTATAAAAAGCGGGGGTGCAATCCGGGTAGCCGGAAAAATCCACCGCGTTGGGGCCGGCAATAATGGCATCGGCTTCCACCGCGTCTAACAGGGAACCCGCAATAGACAAAAACATCAGGTTGCGGCCCGGCACATATGTTGACGGAATCCCCTCTTTAGGAATATCTTCCAACGCCACATCCGGCAGTTTTTGGTTTTTATCCACCAAAGAACAGCAGGAAAGCCACGGCAAATCCAACGTAATTAAATGGTGTTTAACACCCAAATTGCGGGTAATCATTTGTGCGGCTAACACTTCCCTATCGTGGCGCTGTCCGTAAGAAACAGTTAAGGCTTCACATTCGTAGCCTTTATCCAACGCCCAATACAAACAGGTGGTAGAATCCAACCCGCCGGAAAAAAGCACAATGGCTTTTTTCTTGCGCGTACCCGCAAGCGGAATTTTAGCGTTATCCGCGGCAGGTTTTGGCGCGGAAACAGACTCCTGCGTAACGCTTTTTTGTTTCGCGGGCGCGTTAGATTCCTGCAAAAGATGGTCCACCGGGTCTAAAACCGGGGAAAGGGGCACCTGGGTATCTGCCGGGCGAAGCGGCTTATCCGCCTTGCGGAAAGTTTCCAACAATTCTTTTTCTTCTTCTTTCACGGCTTTCAAAAACCCGCTAAAAAGACCTTTTAATTTTCTGCCGGTATGGGTGCGGGGTTCTTCCTGCGGGGCCGGAGCTTGGGAGGCCGCCTCCACAGACGGCATAATAACTTCCTCCTGCGGGGCCTGCGCCTGAGCAGCTCCCCCGGGTTCCTGTTCCCCGTACGGGTAGCACACGGCATAGTCTTCGCCTTCCGCAAACTTAAAAGTAGGCACTACCGGCAAGCCGTTCACACGCAGCGCAATTGCGGCATCATCCTTAGCGGTTTTGGGACCGTGTTTGATAAACTCCACATACCGCAAGGTATTTTTCACATCATTTACGGCCAGTCCGGCATTACCGAAGCCCTGCAAAAAATCTTTTAAGGCACTAACGCACAAAAAGTCTTCGGCATCGTCTTTATTGGCAAACAAGGCGCTGGGGACCAAAAGTACGTCCCGGCTGAGCTCCTTTAACAAAGCCGCCAGTTCATAAAAGTTGCAAAACCCGCCCATAAAAATTTGGCTGGCCTGGCGCGCGCCGAACAACGCCTTTGTGCCGGCGGTTGTCACCACCAAAGCGGGGGTTTTGGCATCCGCCTTGGAAGCCACATACGGGGAGTTGTCTTCATGCGCAAAACCTTGCGGGAATTCCAATTCCGAATACACGGTAAACTGAGGATTTTTCTCCTTAAATTCCACCGCCTTGGATACTTCTTCAAACACCCGCACATCCCGCTTGCCACGCTGCAACAGTTGGCAAATGGTGGTGGCGCTGCGCAGTACATCCACTACCACAATATTGTCCGTCCAAATTTTACATTCTTCTTTGGTTTTAGCTATTAGTACGTTCATTCAAAATCCCCAACACTTCAAAATCTTCAATGGCCTTTTGGTCTTGCGGAGTTAAATTATCCACATATTTAATGGCATAAATAATTAATGTCACTTTCGGCACGGAAGCGCCGTCTTCCGCGCTGTTATACTGCCCCAAAAGCATGGCATCCGCCCCTTTGGAAGCTACAAATTTTCTGCCCCGCTCTATACCGCGGCGTAAGGACTCCCGGTCCGGCTCCACATTTTTAATGCGCAGTAAGCCCAAATTGCCGTACGGACGGGTAATTTGGTCCCGGTTGGAAACCACTTCCACTTTTTGGGTTTTATTCGCCGGGAAATCCGGCCCTATGGGTATCCAATCCATATTTACATGGTTATCCAGCGTAGCGCAACCGCACAACACGGCGGCAAGCACACCTAAAAACAGGTTTCTTTTCATATTATTTCCCCTTTTATTTATTGGCGGCCAACTGCCCGCAGGCGGCCAGAACGTCGTTGCCCATACTTTTGCGGATAGTGACCCCGATGCCCATGGCCTTTACGGCGGCGGCAAAATCTTTTACCACTTTATCATCCGTCTTCATACCGCGGCCCAAATTGCAGGCAATCAGATTGACATGGATTAAGTAATTGTCTTTAATGCCGTAAATCCATTTGGCCAGTTTGCGGATATGCTCCGGCCGGCTGTTGACGTTTTCCAAAACGGCGTATTCCAAAAATACTTGGCGGCCCGTCATGGCGATATATTCTTCCACCGCTTTTTGCAATTCTTCCAAATTAAAACGGCGGTTGACGGGCATTAATTTACTGCGTTCTGCGTCATCGGCATTGTGCAGGGAAACCGCCAAATTGGCCTGCGGCAAATCCACCGCCAGTTTGTGCAGTTTATCGGCAATACCGGCCGTAGAAACGGAAATATGCCGCGCGCCGATATTCAAATAGTCCGGGTTGGATAACGTCTGCGCCGCTTTTACCACATTTAAGTAATTGAGCAGCGGCTCCCCCATTCCCATAAACACCACGCTGGAAATCCGCTCGCCCAGTTTTTCTTTGCGCACATATTGGTACCACATTAAAACCTGGTCGGCAATTTCTTCATCCGTCAAATCCCGGCGGAAACCCATTTTGCCCGTACTGCAAAAAGAACAATGCAGCGGGCAACCCACCTGGCTGGAAACGCACACGCTCCAAGTATCCTGCGGTTTGAGCAGTACGGTTTCTATTTGGCGGCCGTCTTGCAGGGTAAGCAAAGCCTTGGCGGCTTTATCCGCCTTGGAAAATACCATTTTGCTTACTTTGAAACTTAAAATGGGGTGTTTTTTAGCCAAATCCTGGCGGATTTGCGCCGGCAGCGAGGTGGCCTCCTCCCAAGACGCAATACCGTGTTTATAAACGGCATCCCTTACTTGGGCGATACGGAAGTTGGGTAATCCGGCAGATTTAATATATTCTTTGACCGATTCAAAATTCATGGGTTTCTTTCCTATTATAGGGTTTTTATCTATTTTAGCATTTTAGAACCTTAAAATCAGTTTAGAAACCTTTATTTTATATTAGTTTTGCCGGAAAGATGAAAAAAAGGCTTTATTTTAGTATAATACCTGCACGATGACCCAAGAAATTAAATTTAGCACAGCCGGTTTTAGAACCATTACCGCGGACGGCATGACTGCCCAGTCCGTCCAGCGTTTAGCTTACGGGATTTCCGAACATATTTTGGAACATCCTTTTTACGGATTTGAAGGTACAGGTTATAAAAAACATTGCCAGGAACGGGGCAAAAAACCCAAAAAGCCGCTCGTATTTATCGGGCACGACACCCGCTTTTTATCCCGCCAGTTTGCGGCTGTAGCGGCCAATGCCCTGGTGCAAAGCGGGATTACCGTTCATATTGCGGAACTGCCCCTGCCCACCCCGGTGGCGGAATGGACCGTATTAAATG
>CAKUDJ010000024.1 GCA_934644855.1 uncultured Elusimicrobiales bacterium | reverse complement strand
ATAATTGACCATCCCTTTGGCAAATTCCACGCCGGATTCATCAAAAATGCCGATAATATCCCCCATGTCAAATTCCCCGGCCACGCCGGTCATTCCGGCCGCAAGCAGGCTGGCCCCTTTTTGCGTAAGGGCCTTAAAAGCGCCGCTGTTGACCGTCACGCCGCCCGTCATATTGGTAGAATACGCAATCCACACTTTTTTGCCGGGCAAATCCGCCACCGGCTTAAACAAGGTGCCTTCAAATTCGTCCGTAAACACCCGGCCCAACGCCCCCGGCTTTTTACCGTTGGCAATCACCATGGCGCACCCGGCGTGGGTGGCCACCTTGGCGGCTTCCAACTTGGTACGCATTCCGCCGCGCCCCCGTTTGGAAGCGCCGCCCGCCGCGGCTTCAATTTCCGGCGTCACTTGTTTGACTTCCGTAATCAGTTTGGCATTTTTATCTTTGCGCGGGTCCGCATTGTATAAGCCGTTGATGTCGGACAAAATAACCAACAAATCGGCATCCAGGCCGCCGGCTACCAGGGCGGAAAGTTTGTCGTTATCGCTAAAACAAACCCTCACCCCGTTTTGTTTGTAGGCGCGCAGTTCGTTGGTGGAAACGGTATCGTTTTGGTTGATTATCGGCACTACGCCCAACTCCAACAGGCGCGAAAGCGTATCGCGCAAACTTAAATACCGCGGGCGGATGGAAAAATCGTCTTCCGTCAGCAACACCTGCGCGGTGGTAAGGCCCAACGCGGCAAAACCGTCTTCGTAAAATTTCATCAGCCGGCATTGGCCTACGGCCGCGCACGCCTGTTTAATGGATACCAAATCCGGCATTTCTTTCAGGCCCAAACGCTGCGCCCCCAACCCCACCGCCCCACTGGTAATAACAATAATTTCCTTTCCTTTGGCCTGCAGGCGGGCCATATCTTCCATAAATGCGTAAATGCGTGACAATGCCAAGCCGCCTTCCTCTGCGGTTAAAACATTGGTTCCAAACTTAAAAACAATCCGTTTTGCGTTTTTGATTAATTCCTGCACCATAATTCCTCTAAAGTAAAAAGCCCGCTGTATGCAGGCTTTGTTTTAAGCGTTTTGCGTGTTTTGTTCCTGCGCTTTCAAAGCCGAATGTTCGCACCGGGTATTAAACGGGCACTCCGGGCAATGCGCGCAGTTGGGCTCAAAATCGTTCACTTCTATTTTTTTGCCTACCTCAATAAAGGTATTTAAGATTTTTTCCTCATCAAAGTCTTCAAACGGCACGCTGGCGGTTTTGCCGTAAGCCACAAAATACAGCGTGGCGCGGCCGTTTTTTAAGCCCCACGCACGCCGGGCGCCCACGGCATAAATGCCCAGTTGCAAGGAGTCTTTTACCTCTTGGGTAAAATCTATATCCGTGCCGGTTTTATAGTCAATTACTTCCCAAGAACCGTCCGGCCATTTATCAATGCGGTCTATTTTGCCGCGGAACGTCCACGGTTTTTGCTCAAAAATAAATTCCCGCTCCGTGGAGTCCACCGTTGTTTTGCGTTCATATTCGCGCTGGGCGTAAGCTTCCAACATTTTTTTGCCTTTTAAGTACCACTCCATCTGCTCGCCCGCGCTGGCATACCCGGCCCCCAACCAACAATCATCATAATAAGATAAAAGTTCGGACGGGTCATTACTTTCTTTATGGTATGCCTCCAACGCGCGGTGAATGGACACCCCGAGAGAAGACGCCGGCACCAGACCTTCGCGCTTGCCCTCTATATATTTTAATTTATAGAGGACCGGGCACTCCTGGTAGGTTTTGATTTTGGAAAAATTTAATTCGTATACATCACTATACATAAGGGGCTAATCCTGTTTGGTTTTGGCGCGGAAAAAGTGTACCAGGGTATCGCCGTATTTTTCCTGGCGGTACATTTCAAACACATCCGGGATGGCAAACTGTTCGGTTTTATGGGTTTGCAAAATCACAATACCATTGGGAGCCAACAGCCGCGCATCCGCCACGTTTTTGAGGGCCGGCTCCGAAAGCGCCAACATTTTATTGTTTTGGTCCCGGTATGGCGGCCCCATAAAAATAATATCATAGCCGTCGTTATCGCTATACGGCATCAGCCAATCCAACGGGCGCAGCACATCCCCTTTCAGCACTTTGGCGCGGTCTTCAAACCCCAAATGCGCCAAGTTGCGGTGGATATTTTTAATACAGGCGCCTTCCCTATCCACCATAACGGTTTTTAAGGCCCCGCGGGAAAGTGCCTCTAAAGACACGTTGCCCGTTCCGGCAAATAAATCCAACATTTTGGCCGCCGTAATGCGCGGGCGCAAAATATCAAACAGGGATTGTTTTATCCGGTCCGAAATCGGCTTTACGGGCAAATTTTTAGACACGGAAAATATACGCCGCCCGCGGGCGGTTCCGGCAATAATACGCATAGATAAAAGACCTTCCTTATTTACAGTTGTGCAATACCTTCTTTAATAGCAAAGCGCACCAAATCCGCTTGTTTATGTATGGCCAATTTTTTCATAATGTTGTTGCGGTGGACATGAATGGTATTCAAAGATAAATTGAACGTTTTGGCAATTTGTTTGCTGCTGTACCCTTCCGCAATCAGTTGCAAGACTTCTTTTTCTTTGGGGGTAAGTCCGGTAGCATCCCGCTTGCGGGTGGACGTTTTGCCCAAAAAACCTTGCACAATATATTTGGATACTTTACTGCATAAATAAAAGCGCCCGGCGGCAACTTCGTGTATGGCTTCCACAATTTCGTCCGCGGTAGACACCTTTACAATAAAGCCTTTGGCCCCGGCTTTTAAGGATTTTTCCACCGCAATACGGTCATCATACATACTAAGCATAATCACCTTGGCGTCCGGCTTGGCTTTTACCAGGCGTTGGGTGGCTTCCACCCCGTTCAAAACAGGCATAGAAATATCCACCACATATACATCCGCATCATTGGTTTCGGCCCAAGTGACGAGTTCCTGCCCGTTGCCCACTTCTCCCACTACTTCCAAATCCTTACCTTTCCGTTCCAAAACGGCTTTTACGCCGTCGCGTACAATTACGTGGTCATCTGCTAACAGAATTTTAATCATGTTCTTTTCTCCCCCCGTACACGACACGCGGACACGTGACGGTAATAACCGTGCCGCAGCCCGGTTTACTGGTTATTTTGAAGGTTCCGCCCAAATAGGCGGCGCTGTCCCTCATGGCCAAGAGCCCCACCTGCCGGATGGAACGTTGGCGCGGAGGCTCAAAACCCACGCCGTCATCTTCCAACCGCACGGTGGCAATCTTTTCCGTTTTACGCAGCAATAGTTTAACAAGTTTGGCACGCGCGTGTTTTGCTACGTTATTAAGCCCTTCCTGAATCACGCGGTACAACATAATACACGCATTTTCAGCTACGGGCAAGTCTGTCTGATAATCTAACTCCAATTCATGTTTCACGCCGGTAAGCGCAGTAAAATTTTCCAATAATTCCCGGGCGGCCCCTTCCAGCCCCAAATCTTCCAAATGGGGCGGGCGCATACTGACAATAATATTTTTCACCCGTTCTATGGTGTTTTTTATTTGGCCGTCCAACTGGGCAATATCCTGCAAGGCCTGCTTTTTATTGCCCGAAGCCACGCTGTCTTTTACCAAAGACAATAAAGAGGTTAACACCACCGCCGATGTGCCGATTTCATCATGGAGCGCTTTGGATATATCCCGCTTTTCTTCTTCCCGCGCGGCCAATAACATTTGGGCAAAGGTACGCCCGCTGGGCTCTTTGAGTAGCGGCCCCACCAGGGCTTCCCGGCCGTGCGCACCAATATCGCGCACCAACCCCAACACATTGGCCACTTGGCCGGCGTCATCAAACAAAGGTACCAACGCCGTTTGGTAATACCGGGTTTTGCCGTTGGAATCGGCACTCCACGCATACCTCACCGGTTGGCCTTGCAACGCCTGCTTAAACGCCTTACCGTGTACGGCGGAAGCATCTTTTCCGTCCAACCGTACCGAAAACCCTTCCGCCCCGCCAAACATAAATACTTTTTTTGTTTTGGGGTTGGCCACATAAATCAAATCATACCCATACGCCTGCGCGCTTTGGGCGGCGCAAACGGTGGTAGGATTATGAACATATAACGCGGTTTCCCCGCAGTGTGCTTGGCACGAATACAGGCACCCGGGTTCCTTTTCTTCCTTGCAAGACATAAAATCCCCTAGTACAGTATATTAGGATTCTACTATTTTTTAGCCAACTTTTTCCACCAAAAAACGGTTATTTTACAGGCAAAATCATACGCGGCGCACCTAAGCCAAGTTTGATATAATGAGAAGGTATGAAAAAATCTTTCAAAAAAATTATTTTTACTAAACTTTTTCTATTCAGCGTTTTAGGCGCGCTTTTTGTGTTTATCCTGGGCGGCGCAATTTTTATGCGGTATATTTTTGCCGGCTTGCCCCCGGTGTATGAATTGGAAGAATACACCCCCTCTTTAACCAGTAAAGTATACGACCGCAACCAAAAACTAATTCATGAATTTTCTATTGAAAAGCGCAGTATGGTGCCGCTGGCAGATATTCCCGTGGACTTACAAAATGCCGTAGTAGCCATGGAAGACCGCGAATTTTTTGAACACGCCGGGCTTTCCTTTAAGGGTATTTTCCGCGCGCTTTTGCACGACGCGGTGACGGGCAGCGCCAAACAGGGGGCCTCCACGCTTACGCAACAGCTTTCGCGCGGGGTTTTTCTGTCGCAGGAAAAAAAGCTCATCCGCAAAATACGCGAAGCCATTTTGGCCGTACAAATTGAACACCAGTTCAGCAAGCCGGAAATTTTACAGCTGTACCTGAACCAAATTTATTTGGGCGAAGGGGCCTATGGGGTCAAAGCCGCCGCCAAACGCTATTTTAATAAAGATTTGGATGCCCTTACCACCGGCGAGGCGGCCCTCATTGTGGGGCTAATCCCCGCGCCGGGCCGTTATAATCCGTTTGCCAACCCCAAACTGGCCGAGCAGCGCCGCAATTTGGTTTTGCAAGTGATGAAAGAGCAGGGCTACATCAAGCAGGAAGAGTTGGAAGAAGCCAAAAAAGAGCCCATGCCCACCCGCCAAACCGCCGCCGAAAGCAAACCCGGCCTGTATTTTATTGAGCATATCCGCCGCTTACTGGAACCCAAATACGGCACGGAAACGTTATGGAAAGGCGGCTTAAACATTTACACCACCATTGATATTGACCAACAAACCCAGGCGGAAACCATTATGAACGACCGCCTGCAAAAACTGGATGAACAGGTAGCCAAAGGGCTCGGCATAGAAATTGACCCCAATGACGCCGAGGCAGAAAACGCCACCGATGAAGACGGCGCGTTGACCGACCCCAAGGCGGATTACCCCCGCCTGCAAGGGGCGTTTATGGTGCGGGATGTAAAAACCGGGGCCGTGCGCGTGCTGATAGGCGGGCGCGGTTTTGACGAAAGCAAATTCAACCGCGCCACCCAAGCCAAACGGCAGCCGGGCTCCTCGTTCAAACCGTATGTTTGGATGGCCGCCCTGCAAAAAAAATACACGCCGGCCACTTTGGTAAAAGACCTGCCCACCATGTTTTATAACGACGGGCGCAACTGGCGCACTTTCAACGAAATGTCCGACTTGTATTCGTTGGACCTGGCCTCCCAACCGTTTATTTCTTCCAAAGATTTTAACGTGTGGGTTCCCAAAAACTACGGGGGCCGTAATGACGGCTGGATTACACTGCGCAAAGGGTTGGAAAAATCCAAAAACCTAGTGGCCGTCAACCTGATTGATGCCGTAGGCGTGCCGGAAGTGGTGCGCGTGGCCCGCAAAGCGGGTATTACCTCCGCCCTGCCCCGCGTGCCGGCCCTGGCGCTGGGCGTAAGCGTACTGGGCATGGATGAACACCTGGCCGCTCTGTCTACTTTTGCCAACGCCGGGATTCATACCGATAATTACTATGTGGAACGCGTGGAAGATGCCAACGGCCGCCTGCTTGAAAAACATATTGCCGTGGAAGATGCGGCGTTTTCTCCGCAAAATTCTTATTTGTTAATTAATATGATGAAAGGCGTAGTCCAACGCGGTAGCGGCACCGCCGCGGCGCGTTTGGGCCGCCCGATAGCCGGCAAAACCGGCACCACCCAAAGCCACCGCGATATGTGGTTTGTAGGCATGACCCCGCACACCGCGGCCGCCGCCTGGATGGGCTATGACGACGACACCTCGCACGAAAAAGGCGCCCGCTTTACAGGCAGCACCGCCGCCCGGTGGTGGACGGACATTATGGAACAAGTCTTAAAAGACGAGGCTAAGGACGATTTTGCCGTGCCGGAAGGGATTTCTTTTGCATACATCAACCCGGCCACCGGCAAACTGGCCATGCCCACAGAGCGCAATAAATTCTGGGAAGCTTTTATAAAAGGAACGGAACCTAAAAGCTATTAACCGTTATGAATGAGGAACAACCTTCTTTCCCCCCGGTATTTTACGGGCTGCCCAATGCGGCGGCCCGTGCGTACTTTGTGTGCCAACATTTTTTAACCCAAGGCAAAAACGTCGTTTGGGTGCGCAAAAGCGAGGAAGATTCCGCCGCGTTTGAAGCCGCCGCCCACACCTTTGCGCCCCAAAATGCGCGTATTATTTCCCTGCCGGAAGCCACGGCAGGCCGTATGGCGGCGCTCTACCGGCTTACCCAAGCGGGCGGCCCCTTTTTAATCAGCCTGTCCGTACAGGATTTATCCGCTTTATACCCGGACGAACAGGAATTTGAGCGCCGCCTGCTGCGGTTAGAGCGCGGGAGCACATTGCGCCGCCAAGATTTACTGGACGCATTGGAAAATGCCGGATACCAACGGGAAGATTACACCGAAGCCCCCGGCCAGTATGCCGTGCGCGGCAGCGTGGTGGATATTTTTTGCCCGGATAAAGAACGCCCCCTGCGGCTTTATTTTTCCGGCCATAAAATTGAGTCCATGGCGGAGTTTGATTTGGACACCCAAAACACGCGGGAAGGCACCGCACAGGCCGTGATTATCCCCCTGCGTTTTGACCATTTAACTGCGCCGCTTCAGCCGTATACGCCCCAAGCCGTGTATGTGTTTGAGGAACCGGAACGGGAAACGGATTTTGCGCCGTACCCGCAAGCGGCGGTGGTGTCTTTACTGCCTAGCGCAGGCGCAACGGATTGCGGTTTGCAAGCCGGCCTGCGCTTTGGAGCCGATTGGAAATTGTTGGAGCGGGAAGCGCAAAATTTACAGCGCCGCGGGCTCCACCTAACCGTTTGTTGCTTAAACCGCGGGGAACTGGACCGCTTGAGCGAAATTTTCCGCGATTACCCCACACTATCTAAAACACCGCTCCAAATTTCTCCGCTCACCCAAGGGTTTACTTGTCCGGCGGAAAAGTTCGCGCTGATTACTTCCTGCGAAATTTTAGACCGCCGTTATGATGCGGCCGCCGTTATTAAACATTTTGACGTGGAAGGCGCCAAGCGCGTGCGGTTCAAAGAACTGGCCCCCGGCGATTACGTCGTCCACCAAAACCACGGCATTGGCAAGTACCTGGGGCTAGAGCTGATGGATAAAGACGAAAACCCCACCGATTGCCTGATTATAGAATACCGCCGGGGCAGTAAATTATATGTGCCCATGTATGACTTCAAAAAAGTACAAAAATACATTGGGGCCGGCGGCAAAATCCCGGCGCTTTCCGCCCTGGGCGGCTTAGCCTGGCGGGAAGTAAAACAGCGCGTGAAAGAAGATGCCCAAAAAACCGCTAAAGAAATTTTACAGTTGGAAGCTCGCCGCCAAGCCACCCAGGCCCCCCTTACCCCCGGGGACCCGCGCATAGAACAGGAATTTGCCGATTCCTTCCCCTATACGCTGACCCCCGGCCAAAGCCAAGCCATAGAAGAAGTTTTGCGGGATTTGACGTTATCCAAACCCATGGACCGCGTACTGGTGGGGGATGTGGGGTTCGGCAAGACGGAAGTGGCCATGCGGGCCGCTTTACGGGTGGCGTTATCCAGCAAGCAAACCATGGTATTGGTCCCCACCACCATTTTGGCAGACCAACATTACAAAACTTTCAGTAAACGCATGGCGGGGTTCCCTATCACGGTGCGGATGTTATGCCGCTTCCAAAGCCCCAAAGAGCAAAAACAGGTGGTGCAGGAAATTAAAAACGGCGTATGTGATATTATTATCGGCACGCACCGCTTGATGAGCAAAGATATTTCTTTTAAGGATTTGGGCCTGGTAATTATTGACGAAGAACACCGCTTCGGCGTCAAGCAAAAAGAAAAAATCAAAGCCAAAAGCGCCGGCGTGCATACTTTAATGTTAAGCGCAACGCCCATTCCGCGCACCTTAAACCAATCGCTTTCCAGCCTGCGGGATATTTCTTTAATAGATACGCCGCCCCGGGGGCGCACGCCCATTAAAACTGTCGTCACCGCGTGGAATAACGAACTGGCCTCCGCCGCCATTACGCAAGAATTGGCCCGCGGCGGACAAGTATATTATGTATATAACAGCGTGCAAAGTATGCAAAGCCGCTACCTGTTCTTAAAAAAACTGGTTCCGCAGGCGCGTATTTGTATGGCGCACGGCCAAATGGACGAAAAAGAATTAGAGCAAACCCTTTGGGATTTTAACAACGGCAAATATGATATTCTGCTTGCCTCCACCATTATAGAATCCGGCATAGACATTACCAACGCCAACACGCTGATTGTGGAAAACGCCCAAAACTTCGGCTTGGCCCAACTGTACCAATTACGCGGGCGAATCGGGCGCGGGAGTGCCAAAGCGTATTGTTATTTATTCCACCCGGATTGGC
>CAKUDJ010000023.1 GCA_934644855.1 uncultured Elusimicrobiales bacterium | reverse complement strand
GCGTTTTACAACTCCCTACGGTCGGACAAATAAAACGCCTTTATATTCCGTTCAAAATAGGTTTTATAAGCAGGTTCTAAAGGGGGCATTAACGACAACGGAAAAATAGCACACTACGGCAACGCTAAGGAATATCGGCGGGCGGCATTTGGTAAGCTCGGTTTTCAATGCGCGGGGAGCAAAATAACATTTTGTTCCCCGTCTGCATTGTGTTTTTGAAACATCCGGCATAGCCGGGGGTTTCAAAAACACAATAAAAACGGAGCCCATACAAGCGGCTCCGTCGGCGGAAATGAAAGGGTACGCCCTCTGCCCGGTAGTATTAATTCCAGTTTTTGGTGGGGCGTTCCGTCAGCCCGGTAATGTGGCGCTTGAACTCCTTGCGCAGGGCGGCCAAGTCTTGCGCGTTGGTGGCTATAAAGCAGAACCCCGCTTTGCCGTCTTCCACGCCGGACGTAAGCACCACCCCGCCCTTAAAGGGCAGCGCGGAGTTGATTTTATCCAATTCGTCAATTAATTTTTGGGTAGTCCACTTGGGGGCAAAGCGCATTTTGGTATCCAAATAAAAATGCAAGTTCCGGCGTTTAATGCCATACACGGTGGAGGCTAAACGCAGACAGAGCCCAAATCCGTTATAGCGGGAATTGCACTCCAACGCACGGAGTTTTAATTCTCCGTCTTTTTTGCGTATGGCCCAATCTATATTAATCTGCCCGCGCACGCCTTTGCCGTAATAGTAGCAGGCCAACATTAAGGATTTTTCACGTATTTCGTCCAATATCCCCTTGGGCAAACGCTGAAAGGGGAACGAACACCCCTCCCACGCCTCTTTATGAATCAGTTGGCTGTCTATCCCCACAAAAGAAACTTCATCATCTTTTAACATACACAAAGAGCCCAGCGTTTTATAAATTTCTTTATAACGCTCCAAATAAAAATCGGCCTCTTTATGTTCTTGTTTGATGAGGGGCAGTAAATCTACCAGTTTGCCTTTTATATTGCCGTATCCCCCGGCGGAAAAGGGCCTGCGCAAAAGGTATATTTCCTGCGGGTTTAGGGTGGCTAAAATGCGGGGCATTTTGTTCATGCCGGCTTCGTACACCGGGGCAATGGTAGGTATGCCGAATTTTTTGCACAATTCCTTAAATACCAATTTGTTGTTGGCTTCCTGCACGGCAATGGAATTGTTGAGCAGTTTGTTTTCACACAACCAACTTAAATGCCCAAATTCTTTGGTGTAAATCAGCGGGATGACCACATAATTCATAGCGCACAGGCGGCGCAGTTTTTTAAGCAGTTCTTCGTCACGCGCAATAGCCGCCACCAGGCTTTCTCCCGGGCGTTGCTCTTTGGGGGAGAAAATCCAATTTTTATGTTTTATTTTTTTAATGCGGGCCATGTAGTTCAAAAATGCCCGGTCCCGTTGGATAAGGGGGGATAATACACAAAAATCCCCCGGTTTTAAGAGTTGTATGTATTTAAGCGAATGGGTTTTTAAGGCGTCCAACGCTTTACTCTTAAAAACAAAATCATCAAGGTTCAAAATCCAAACTTTATGTGCCATTTTTTGCTCCGCTTTTGCACCCCGCCCGGCGGTTGGCTGGCAGAGCGCCTCTACCTTAAAATTATATAAAAAACGCACTTGTAAACGCAGTATTTTTCTAACACTAATGACGAAACCCCCAAAAACAAGTACAATACATTTATGGACGAAAAAAACTTTCATAGCGGTTTTGCGGTATTGGCGGGGTTGCCCAACGCGGGTAAATCCACGCTGCTTAATCATTTGGCGGGGGGGCTGTTGTCACCCGTCACTAATAAACCCCAAACTACGCGCCAAAACATTTTGGCCATCAGCGAGGGGGACGGCTACCAAGTGGTATTTGTGGATACGCCCGGTTTTTTGGACCCGCGGTATAAACTCCAACAAACTATGCTTAACGCCGTGGACCGCGCCGTGAGCGAAGAAGCCGATTTGGTAATTTTTATGTTGGATGCCGCCGCCCCTTATGCGCCGAATGCGGGGTTGGTGGAAAAAATCAAAAAAGTTTTTTGTCCTGTTTTTTTGGTGATTAACAAAACGGATTTGGTCAAAGAACCGGCCCGCCTGGCGGAACTGGAAGCCGCCGTACGCAAAGATTTGAAAATTGAAAAAACCTTTTGTATCTGCGCGGCCGAGGGCAAAGGCGTGGAGGAACTGAAACAGGCGGTTATCGCCGCTATGCCGCAAAGCCCGGCGTATTTCCCGCCCGGCCAATGGACGGACCGTTGGGAGCGCTTTTATGTGGCGGAATTCATCCGTGAGCAGATTTTTCTGTTATATAAAAAAGAAATCCCTTACAGCACCTTTGTAGAGGTGGAAAAATTTACGGAAGATTTGGGGGATAAAAACTACATCCGCGCCATTATTCATGTGGAGCGGGAAAGCCAAAAGCCTATTATTATCGGCAAAGGCGGCGCGGCGATTGCGGAGCTGCGTACGCGGGCCCAAAAGCGCATTGTGGAGTTTTTGGGGCGCAAGTACCGGCTGGAGCTGACGGTGGTGGTGTCGCCGGAGTGGAGGAATGATAGTCAGTTATTGGAGCGCTTTGGCTACATTGTAAGGTAATAACGGCAAACAACTGTTGGTAAGCAGGGATTTTAATGCGCGGGGAACAAAATAACATTTTTGTTCCCCGTTCACATTTGAGGGCAAACAATTTTCCAAATTTAAGCCCTTTTGCCCCGCCTTTGTGCTTGGAGCCCTTGCAGGCTACCGCGCCCAAACTAGCGGCGCAAAATCATCTTAAATTTGAAAAATCATGCTACAAGCAATTACTCTTGTTCTGCTCTGCACGGCAAAAAACAAAGCACCGTTTCCCGCTTTGCTTTTGCCGTTGTCGTTTGCTTTTGTCTTTTTCCGTGCCGTTGCCGTTCAACGCCCCCTTTAGAACCTGCTTATAAAACCTATTTTGAACGGAATTATAAAGGCGTTTTATTTGTTTGACCGTAGGGAGTTGTAAAACGCCCGGCTCAAAATAGGTTTTATAGGTTCCCAGGGGGCTAGCCTTTTTGCCTTCTTTTTCTGCAATGAGAAAAAGAAGGGCAGGTAAGGGGTGCAACCCCTGATAAAAAAGGTTGTAAAATGCCCGGATAAAAATAAATTTGTCCTGCGGACGGCGGCTCGGGGTGCTAGCTTTTTGCAAAAGCGGCCCGCAGGGTCTTTTTTGCAATGAAAAAAGTAAGGCGGGTTTGGGGCACTGCCCCTTATACTTGCGCGGGCGGGCAGTTAAATTGTTAAAATATAGCTATGAAAAATAATCTCCCTAACAACGGTATGCGCCGCCTGTTGGACGGCTACCGCGATTTTTTTAACGGCAACCCCGCGCGCAAGGGGTTTTGCGCTATCCATGCCGAGCAAGTGGCCTGTTCCCAAAACCCGCATTCCATGATTATCAGTTGTTTTGATAGCCGCGTGTGCCCGGAAGCCATTTTTAACACGCACGACGGCCACGTCTGCGTACACCGCAATATGCTCAACCAAGTGTGCAAGCGGGATGAATCTATGGTGGCCTCTCTGCGTTTTGCGGTGGACGCGCTTAAAGTGCAGAACATTGTTATTTTGGGCCATAGTGATTGCAACGCCGTGCAAAAATTAAAACATCTGGAAGATTTACCGCAGGAAATAAGCGCGTGGTTGGAGCGCAGCCATACGTCTTACCGCGGGGCCACATTGGATGAGGCCGTCAAAAATAACGTGCTGGACCAGTTGGGCCACTTGGCGGAAATCCCGTTTGTGGCGGCGGCGGTGCGGGAAAAACGCCTGAATTTAGAGGGGCTCTTTTTCCGCATAGATAACGGCCGTTTGGAACGCTACGATAAAAACGCATTGGCGTGGTATACGGTGGAAACGGAGCCGGAACATGAGTGACGATTTTTCCGCTTTGTATGAATCCGTCGTGCGCGTAGCCGGAGGGGAAGAAAACATCTCCTCTTTGGGGGCGTGCATGACGCGCCTGCGCTTTACCTTGCGCTGTGAAGACGGATTAAATCCCGCCGATTTTAAGCAAATCCCCGGCGTACTGGGGTATGTGCGGGCGGAGGGTCAACACCAGTTGGTATTGGGGCCGGCTAAAGCGGGCAGAGCCGCCGCTTATTTTTTAAGCCGCCACCCATACCCCGCTTTGGGGGAAACACCCCAAAAAGAGGGCGTTTTGCCCGCTCCCAACGCGGTTCATCCGGCCCCGCAAGCAGAGGTTGCCCCCACCGCGCCGGACGCACTCCGGCAAACCAAAGCGCAAGTCCGCCGTAAATATTCTAGCCGCTTGAGCGCGCTTTGCGCCAAAATCGGCAATATTTTTGTGCCGTTAATTCCGGCCTATATCGGCTGTGGGCTTTTGTTGGGGATTGGCAACATTTTATCCAAAACCGTTTGGGCGGATTGCCCCAACGCGTGCGGACTACTGAATGTATTGGGCAGCGGTATCTTTTTTTACCTAAACGCCATTGTGGGGTATAATGCCGCACGGGAATTTGGCGCAACGGCGGCCTTGGGCGCGGCCTTGGCCGGGGTACTCAATGTGCCCGCGCTGGCAAACATTACGCTTTTTGGAATGGCTTTAGTGCCCGGCAAAGGGGGCGTGATTGCCGTACTGGCCGTTTGTTGGGTGGGCGCACAGGTGGAAAAAGCCTTGCGCAAATGGATTAAAGGCAGTGCGGAAATGTTTTTAACGCCCACGCTGACGATTTTATCGGTGGGGATTTTTTCCCTGGTGCTGATTCAGCCGGCGGCGGGGTGGCTTTCGGACAAACTGGCCGTGTGGACCCAACAGGCGTTGCAGCACGGCGGTGCGGTTTCCGGGGCGCTACTTGGCGGCGGATTTTTGCCGTTAGTAATGTTAGGTATACACCAAAGCTTAATTCCGCTCCATCAGCAATTACTGGATACGCTGGGCAATAATCCGCTTTTCCCGGTACTGTGTATGGCCGGGGCGGGGCAAGTGGGGGCCGGATTGGCCGTCTTGTTAAAAACCAAAAATCCCCGCTTGAAAACCGTTGCCAAAAACGCGCTTCCGGTGGGTTTACTGGGCATTGGGGAACCGCTGATTTACGGGGTCACCCTGCCGCTTTTTAAGCCGTTTATTGCGGCGTGCATTGGGGCCGCGGCCGGCGGGGCGGTGGTGGCCGTTTTGCAAGTCACGTCTGCCATTGCGTTTGGGGTGTCCGGCGTGGTTTTATTGCTGGCGCTTTCCAACTTGCATAGCGTGGTTTGTTATGCGGTGGGTTTTTTGATAGCGGTTTTGGTGGGATTTTTTACCGCGTGGAAACTGGGGTTTGACGACCCCGCCGAATAGTTTTATACATTGACGGACGGCTTAAAAACATGGCGGAAATCCGCCTGGGCGGGAATGCCGTTTGCGCGGCAAAAAGCGTTAATTTCCTGTTGGGTTTGTTGCCAGTAGGCCGGGTTTTTATCTTCGTAAATAGAAAGGTACAGGGGCAGTTTATCCGTATAATAGCGCATAATAAACCCCAGTACCTTTTTTTGATACAAAGGGCGCAGGTTAAGCGCGTCAAAAATATAACGGTCCGTATACGGGCGGGTCAGGCGGATAATTTCTTTCCAATTTGTAATTTGCGGGAAAATCGGCGCGATTACCACAGCGGTTTTTAGGCCGTTTTCGTGCAAGGTTTTTAGGGCACTGATTTTTTCTTCCACGCTCCCCGCGCCGGGCTCGGCTAATTGGCGGAACGAGTCGTCCGCCGACGAAAACGAAAGCGCCCCCTCAAAAGACGGCAACTTTTTGAACAAATCTATATCCCGCACAATCAGCGGGGATTTGGTCAGCACTTGCACATGGGCTTGGCAAAAGACCAACTGCTCCATAATTTTGCGGGTCATTTGAAAGTCTTTTTCGTAGGGATTGTACGCGTCCGTCACCGAGCTTAACATAACCTGCGTATGGTAAATTTGGTACGGGTGCAAAGGCGCCTGGCAGCGGCGAACATCCAAAAAAGTGCCCCAGGGCTCCGTATGGGCGGTAAATTTTTTCATATATTCCGCATAGCAATATACGCATTGGTGGGGGCAGCCCACATACGGGTTAATGGAATAGGCAATACCCGGTATTTTGGATTTGGATAAATAGGTCTTTATGTGTACTTCGCCCAATTTCATACTTGCAAGTATAGCAAATAATGGGGTAAGAGCGGCCCCTTGTACTGCCGGGCAGTTTTTATTACAATGGAACTAACGGAGGATTTTTATGACAACTTGGTTAATTGTATTAGCGGTAGCAGCTTTGGGAATGGCGGTTGGGTTTTGGCTTAAATGCCACTCTCCCGCACACAAGCAAGCCCAATGGGCCCGGTGGGAGCAAGAGGCTCAGGCCGGGGACGAAGAAGCCGCCTATAAATTATTAATGCTGTATTACGAGGAAAAATCCTCCCGTTGCCACGCGTTGGCTTTTAAGTGGGCCTTGGCGGTAGCGCAAAACACGCAAGACCCCGGTGTTTTACTGCAAGTGGGGGAAATGTACGAACACGGCGACGGCACCCCCCAAGATTTGCACGCGGCCTTAAAATGGTACGAACGCGCTTTAACGGCGGATACTTCTTTAGGGGCCCAATCGCCGCTATCGCAAGACGGTCATTTGTTTTTGGAATCGCGCATTATTGCGTTAAGGCGGGAACTGCACCCCAATACATAAAAATTATTTTTTGATTTTTTCTCCCCCGGGTGACTCCCGGGGTTTTTTATGTATACCGGGCGGCGGCGGTTTAAGGCGCATAAGCCGCGCCCCTCGGCCCACGCTTGCCGCAATATAAGCCGCGGGCGGCGTGCAACGGCCCGCAACGCTATTCTTGGATGGATTTTTTTAATTCCGCTTGCGGGAAATAATGCTTTAGAATATCCGTATAAAGTTGGCCCGCTTCGGCGCGTCCGGCGGCCCCGGTTTGGCAGAAACCCACCCCATGGCCCCAACCGCCGCCGTAAAAAATAAAGTTTTTCAGTTCTTTATTTTCATAATTGGGCTGCACGATAAAATAACTGCTGCGCAGCATCCCCAGGCTTAAATTATTACGGATGACGTTTTCTTTATTCAGGATAACGCTGCCTTTGCTGCCTTTTACCTGTACGCGGCTTGCGTAGCCGCTTTTGCCGCGGTGCAGGGGGATAATGGCGGTAATGCGGCCAATATCTTTTTTCTTGCGGCGGATAACTTGGCGCAGTTCTTCTTCTTCCACTACGCGCGCCCAACGGTAGGCGGCCAGGCTGACGTGTTTATCGTAGCGGCTGTATGCGTCGTGCGCGTGTTGCAAAAGGTCCTTAAACTGGTAAGGCTGCAACGTATCAAAATTGAAATCTTTATAGTCGGAAACCGGGTGCAGATAAGGCGTTTCGTACCAGCCGGCCTCTTTAGCGCTTTGGGTAATGCCGCCGCAGTTGGCCGAAAATACGCTTTCTATGGGGGCGTTTTTGTATCGCATGGTTTCCCCGGCGGTGGATTCCACGGATGCGTTGCCGCGCTCACTCTCTCCGCTTACGCCTTTATATACTTGGCAGTTTTGGGTATCGCACAAATCATAGCCGTAATGGCGGTGTTTGCCCATGTGTTTAAGGGCGTATGTGCGGGCCAGCACCGCTTGTGCGCGCAAGGCATTAATGGGGAACAAAACCGGCATTTCAGACGAAATAACCCCCTGTAAGTATTCTTCCAACGTAAGTACGTTTATGGGAACCAGGGTGCTTAACGTGGGGTTGTGTAAAATTTCCAAATCCCCGCGGAACTCTTTATCGTCCACGCTGGCCCATGTCATACCGGCGCCGCTCATTAAACTTTTTACAATAATGGTGGGGGCGTCTTCCCCGCCGAGGATGTCCGGCGTAATGCGCAGGCCTTTTTTGAACGGATATTTTTTGCCGTTGGGGGCCAGTAAACGCGTTTGACCGTCTTGCAGTAGGGCCGTCCATTGGGTGTTGGCTTTGCCGCGGGCCAAGCGTTTGCCGGAGGATAAATCTTTTACGGAAAAATTGTGCGATACGGAAAAATGAATGGATTTGCGGATACTGGGCTTGCCGTTGGCGCGGGTCCCTAGCCCTATGCGGACTTCCAAAAGCGTGCCTGCCGGAATGGAAAATTTGCGTACAAAAGTATGTTTTTTGATTTCTTTGAAAGCTTCCAATTCTTTTTCCGGGCGGGTTAAGTGGGGGCGCAGCTCCGCCATGGCGTTGTTAATGGCGGGGGAATTTTTTTCCAGGGAATAAATCATACGGTATTGGCGGTAGGCTTCGTTATATTGGCCTTGTGCGGCAAGGGCCATGGCATAATGTTGTTTGGCTTCAATAAATTGGTGGTCCAGTTCGGCTGCTTTGGCAAAATGTTTGGCGGCGTTTTTATAATTTTTTTCCTGTTCGTATACCAACCCCAATAAGTAGTTGGAAAGCGGCAAATGATTTTTGCCCCGTACGGCCGTTCTTAAATTATATTTGGCTAATTTGTATTCTTTCATGCCCATTTGGGCGCGGGCCAGATTAATCAGCAAAAATTCGGCGCGTTCGCGCTTTTCCACCAGTAGGGAAAGCAAGTGTTCCGCGGCTGCGTATTGCCCGTCGGCCAAATACGCTTCGGCCATAAATTCCGTCACGTCATGGTCATTGGGATATTTTTTATAGGCGGCGTTCATAATATCCACCGCTTGGCGCGGTTGGCCCAGTTCCATGGCAATAAAGGCCGCATTGAGGAAGGCATCTTTATTTTGCGTTTCTTTGGAGAGTTCCACATACTTTTTCAGGCTTTCTGTCAGGTCATAATCAAAATACAGTTGGGCGGCTTGTTGCAGGCGTTTTTGTATGTCCGGCGCGGTGGGGGCGGCAAAAAGCCCGCTCCCGTTTGGCAGCGCGGTAAAAGCCAGTAAAAGAATAGCGCAAAGGTGTTTCTTCATAGCTAAATTTTGTAAGATATTACATATCCTTATATTTACATTTTAGCAAAGTATGACGGCACAAATACCACAATGGTTAAAAGATATAGTAGGCCAGAATAAAGCGGCCCTGCGCAAGCAGGCGGCGCTGTCCGCCCAAGATTCGTTAGATAAGGGCGCGCTCCACACGGTGTGTGTAGAGGCTAAATGCCCCAACCGCGGGGAATGTTTCAACTGCGGGGATGCAACCGTAATGATTTTGGGCGATATTTGCACCCGCCGGTGCCGCTTTTGCGCGGTGCACAAAGGTTGCCCGTTGCCGCCGGATGCGGGGGAGCCTGCGCG
>CAKUDJ010000022.1 GCA_934644855.1 uncultured Elusimicrobiales bacterium | reverse complement strand
GATAGGCGCGGCGCCAAGTTCCTTCCGGGATTCCGGTGCGTACGGCGTATTCGTGGCCGGAATCCAAACTGGATTCACGCACCAGGGCATCCCCGATAATCTCGTTGGATTTGCTTAATACTTCCGCAATAGCCAGTTCCTGGCCGGACGGGTCAAACTGTTTGGCATAATCTACCAAACCGTAATTTTTGTCTGCAATAATTGCCATATACTCTCCTTGTGTTAATTAGCACCGTACAATGCTTGGGCGAAGGTTTTATCCGTCTGGGCCGCCGCGGGGCCGCCCGTGCTGGCATCTTCGCCGGTGGCACGTCCGATAGCATAAAATGTTTTTACAATCACCGGGTGATTGCCCAGCCCGGTTTCTTTTAGCAGGGTTTGCAATTCTTCCCCGCCGTAAGTACGCGCCGCACGCACCGCCACCGCCAAATGCTCCTCATACTGCGGGCCGAGGACGGCTTTGGTTTTATCCGCCCAACGCTGCAACATTTCCTGCCGGGTTTGTTCCTGCGTTTCTTCCTGCCGGGCCATTTGTTGGGTGTTCCAATCCACCAATTTTTGGGCCATTTCGGGCGGCAGTTTCATTTCTTGCGCGGCCCCCAAAAAGGTTTCCCGGGCGGCGCTTTGCGTGCCCTCGGGCCATTTTAATTGGGTGTAATCCAAGGGAGCCTGGCTCTGCGTTTGCGCCGGAGCGGTGGGCGTTAAATCCCTTTGTTCGGGCGGTGTATCCGTAAGCGTTTCAGACATCTTCTTCCTCCTTTGGGGCGGGAATATTTTGCTCGCTTTCGCGGCGCAGCCCCATATAAGCGGCGGGGTCGGCCCGCCATAATTCTTCCTGCAACCACACAGCAATACTCTGTTGGCCGCAAAAATACGCCGTGGCATACGGGTCCCGCGGCACAAAGCCGTTTTCCCCCGCCCGGGCCATGCGCAAAACACGCCACAATGTTCTGCGCCCGGCGGCAGTTTTTAATACTGCCCGCAAATCCCGGTCGTTCTGTTCTTGGGTATTTATCATAAAATCCACCCGGCAAAACGCCTGCGCCGTCCGCCGGTGGTTGCCCGCGCGGCCCGCTCGGTAATTTAAGGCGCGGCCGGAGGCTGTTTGTTTTTTTTGACAGGTAGCAAATGCCCGGGCGGCGCAGGCGCCGCAAGCACTTGTCCGCGGGGGGCCGTTCGGTAATTTAAGACGCGCCCCCACACACGGTTTTTCTTTTCTTTTTGGAAGGTTTATTCGTCCGCGACGGTGTCTGCTCCGGCAGATACTTCCGCGCGGCTTTTTAATACGCCGGGAGGAACCCCCAGCATGGTAAGCCCTTGCTCCAGGGCGTTTTCAAAATCCACCCGGTTTAACACGTCCGGGCGGACTGCCGCCAAGCGGGAGGCAAAATCAATCCCTTGCGTTAAGGCGGCAAGCCCGGTGGCTTTTTGGGCCTGCGCAATCAGGCTGATATAACTGACCCCGACCGATAACCCCTGCAACGCCTGCGGAGCCGGGGGCAACACGCCGCGCCGGGTTAAAATGGCGTAGGAGCGCTCCACCAACGGGTCTAAGAGTTCGTTTTTAAGCCGTTCCAACACGGGGCCCAACACCAACATTTTTTCCTGGTGTCTTTCCGCCACCTCGGCGGCCGTCATATTGGCAAAATTTTGCGTACTGAGCATTAAAAAAACGTCTGCAAAAAATTGGGCTTTTATGGTAGCTTTCACTTTTTCTATACTGCTTTCCAGAGCGGATAAATCCACATTTACCTGGTACGCGGGCTTTACGGCGCCGTCCGCCGCGCCGCTATACCGGGTCAGGCCGCCCGGCAGTAAATTTACTTCCCCCTGCACGCCGTTGGAAACCATCATGGGCGGATTGGTAATTTTATCCAAGGCCACCAGTTTATTTTTTTGCATTTTTTGGAGCATTTTTACATCCCCCAAACATTTCCACCCGGGGCCTTTGCCGTACACATCATTAGCGGTTTTTACTTCCCAACGCGCCGCTATGACGGGGAATTCCCAATACCCGCCCTTTTTTAATACCTCGCCCTGCGGGGTAAAATAAACGGATAAATACGGCATTTTGGCAGCGTTTTTATAGCGCACGTCACATGCCGGATTGGGCAAAATCAAATGCCGCACGCGGTGCCAAGAGGTGTCTTTGCCGTCTTGCACGGCGCGGAGCAACTGCGGGGGTAAATTTTCCGGGCCGAATTTAGCCGCCATTTGGTTGGGCGTTAAAAAGAACTCCCGCCCAAAGCGGTCTATGCGGCCGTTTTCGTCACAGCCAAGCACATATTCCCCGGCGGTAAACAAACGGGCGCGCAACAGCTCCTTGCCGTCTTCTTCCAGCAGCATAGCCGCCGTGCCGAAAACGGCAATTTCCTGATAAAACCCGTGCAAGGCCGCATAAATATTAGAGCCCGCAAACGCTTCTTCCAAGCGTTCTTTAACGCTATGGGTCCATTCGCGCGCGCCGGGAACCTCACGCGCGGAGGCCGGGGTAATTTCCAACGCGAACCAACTGCGTGACGGGCTCGTCAAGCCGGAAATCATCCCGGCGGAAAGCACCTCCACCGCCAGGAGCGGGTCGGAATCAATCAAGGTGCGGTGGTCTATTTTTTGGCCGCGGTTGGAAAAATTTTCCTCAAAAAAACCGCGGGTAGGGGCCAAGTAAGCGCCCAGCTCTTTCCAAGCGCTCCGCCAAGAGGCGGCCTGGCGGGCCAAGTCGTCATAGATACGGCTGTAATTTTGTTTGTGTTTGTTCATAACTCACCTGAATAATTAAAAAGAAAGGCTCCACAACGGGCGAGAAATTTACTACCATAGAGGAAACGGAGGGATAAATATGGCAGGACTTGTAATTATGATTGTTTTTGTAGTGATGATTGGATTTCCGGGGTTTTATATTATTACACGCAAGGTTTTCCCCCGGGGAAGTAAAGCCAAAGCCGCGTGGCTTTGTGCCTTGTTGACCGCCGCTTTGGCGGGGCTATTGGTGTATTTATTAACCACCACCCCGACGGCATAAACAGAAAATAAGCGGTCGGCCGCCCACACAAACGGGCGGTTTTTATAAAGGGAAGTTCCAAAGAAAATTTTGTAAGGATTGGTCTTGCAGAATACTACTGTAAACAGATTATACAAAATATAATTATTTTTGTCAAGTATTTTATATAGAAACCCCGGCATCCGCCCCGGGGTTATTTTATCTTCTATACGGCTTTGCCTGGTTTACCGTCACGGATAAATCAAACCCGAGCATTTTGGCGCATTGCGGGTTGCCGGTGCGTAAAATCAGCCGGGCGTTGGGGTTTTTGCGTACGGCGTCTTCCATACCGTCATCCGGGCGGAGATAGTTAAACAGCGGGGTCACATCCGCCTTCAGGCCGGGCACATCCAACTGAATGGTATAGGAACTTTTATCCCCCATCAGGATAGGCACAGAACGGTAATAGGATTTATCCACATGGGCGCCGCCGGCATATACCACAAAAACGGCATTGGGATATGCTTTACGCAACTGGCGCATACGCCGCACAAAATATGCATTGCGGCGGGCCGCGCCGTCCGTCGTGGCGGAATACTCTTTACTTAATACGGAAAGGTCTTCCAGCGAATCAATAAAATCATAATTTTCCAACCCGGCCACACCCATTTTTAAGGCGGAAGCCTCCTTAAACACATCTATACCGTATAAACCCGGAAATTTTTTAACGGGAAACGCGTGCCCCGGCGGAACTAAAAAAGTATCCGGCAAAAATTCCGTTAATAAAAGAATGGTTTTGGCAGGGTTTTGTTTACGCACGGCGCGCACAATAGAAAGCACTTCCCGCTGCACAATGGGCTGCTCATGCACTTCGCCGATATAAACCGTTTTTGTTCCGGCAGGAATATACCGGGTGTAATCTATGGGGGTAAACTGTAATTTGTCTTCTATACTTGCCACAATTTTAGAAGCATTGGCCTTAAAATAATTTAATCTCCCCTGCCAAACTATTTTTTCCAGCGTGTTAATGCGGTTTTGCCGGGCTACAAAATATTGTTCCAACGGGGATATTTTCTTTTTCAGCGGCACGGTGGCATCTTCAAAATACATGTGGGTTTGTACCAACGCTTTATCCGCCCCCTTAAACAAGTCATCGGCATCAAATTTATACGCAGGCCGGTTGCTATACATAGGGACTGCCGGGTCTATGACAAAAGGGCGGCCTTGCAGTTGCCGGGCGCGCGCCAGTTGCAAAGCACGCGCTTTCTGGGCCGCGGCTTTTGCCGCGCGGTTGCGTTGCAGGGTGCTTAAACGGGTTGTTTTTGCACGGGTGGCCTTAGCGGCACGGCGGGCCGCCGCCTGCATGGCGCGTTTAGGCAAGCCCTGGCTGTAAACTTCCGCAGGCAAACAGCCTATAATGAAGGCCAATAAAAGTATGTATTTCATCTTTTTGTCCTATTCGTGCAAGTTAATTAACACATCCGCACCCAACAAACGGCGGTAGCGCGGCGCTTTTAAGACAGCCACCGTTTTAGCCGTAGGGTCCTGCAAAAACGAAGGGGTAAATAAATCTTCAAAAGCCGGGGTCAGCGTATCTTTCCACCACAAATTAAACTGCACCACCTGGGAAGGAATATCTTTTAACATCATGGGCAGATTGTCTAAATATTTATACGAAGAATGGCTCCACCCGGTATAGATAAAGTAAACGGCGTTGGGGTCTTTTTGTACCAACTGGCGGATTTTGCCCGCCCAGGCCCGGTTGCGTATTTCCTGCCCGGCCAAAGAAAGGGAGCCTTGCATAAAAGTTTTATCCGCCACCCCGTATTCATTGGCCAAAAAGCGCATCCCGAGGATGGGTTCCAATCCGCGCACCAACACCCCGCGGTTAGCCAGTTTACGCAAAAGCGGCAGTTGTTCCGGCACCACGTTTTTGCCGCGCAAAAACACATTACGGTAAAAACCTTTGGGTTTTTCAAAGGCGTATTCCACTTCCATAAATTCCGTTAATAAATAAACTTTTTTATGGGGATAGGCTTTACGGTATTGCGTAATGGCGTTATATATTTCCTGGCGGATAGACGCCCGGTAGTGTACTTCTCCCAAAAAAATCAATTTGGCATGAGGGTTTAATAATTTGGAATAGTTGATATTATGCACGGCCGGAGTAATGGCCAGTTGGGCTTTAATTTGGGCACGGTTTTTTTTGTATAGTTCAATTTGGCGGAGCATCATGGCTTTAGAACCCGCCATCAGTTTGGAATTACGCAAAGCCATGGAACGGTACACCGCTTTATCTAACGCAAAACCCGCCAAAGATTTATCTATGGCGGCCTCCAACTGTTTTTTATCGGCGAATATTTGCTTTTGCCGGGCCACTACCTGGCGGGCAACCTGTTGGGCGGAAGTCTTGGCGGACGGCTTGGGCCGGGCAGCCTGAGTTGTTTTTTTAGCAACGGCTTTAGCCAGGCGTTTGACAACACCCGGCAAGGGTTGGGCACTAGCGGCCACGCTGAATGCCATACAAAATAAAGTAAATACAATCCGTAAATGCTTCATATTAAATAATTTAGTCTTTTTCTACCGGGCCAACAAGGGCAAAAGGGCCCAAAATAAATATTTTTTGGGCCCAGAAGGCGCCTGGGCCTATAATACCCCATAATCATACCGGGCGAACTCCGCCGCAAACGCGCCGCGCCGCACCGGGAAGGCAAACGTCAGCGCCAGGGCATCCCCCAAATCCGGCGAGCGGCCCGTGCGCTCCTTAATTTTTTCTTTAGCCTCTAACCTTAACCGCCCGGCCACGTCAAAATCATACACCGGGGCACATAAATCGGCCCGCAGTTCTCCCCCGGGCGGCAAGGCCCCTCCGGCTTTGAGCCAAGCGGCCATTTCACCCCACATTTCGGCCCGCTTATTGGCATATTGCCCGGCCTTTACAGGGGCGGACCCGAACGGCACTTCCGTCACGCAAAAACCCAGTTGGCGCACGCGGTCAATCACCCCGCCGCCGCACCCGGCATCTATAAATACGGCATCCGGCCGGAAGTGCTGCATTTCCAACGCCACGCGTGCGGCTAGCGCCATATTATCCAGTTTTTTGAATACCCGCGGGGCATACGCCTGCAACCCTTGGCGGCAGAAAATAACGCTGCGGTCATCCCCAAAGCGGGCCGGGTCCACCCCCATTACACGCGGGGCTCCGGCCACTTCCGCCGTGCCGTAATGCCGCTGAAAAGCCGCGCTGACGGTATCGGCCGGGATTAATACGTTATCACAGGACGCGGCAAAATCACACAGATATTCCTGCCTGAACACATTGGCCGGGGTGGCTTGGCGGATGCGCTCCAACTCGTCCGGCGCAATCACGCCCGTGGTATCGGCCGGATATACGCCGCACCACCACAGCTGCGGCTCTTGGCGCGCGGCTTTTTGGGCGTAAGTGAACAAATCATAAAACGCATTTTGCCCTTTGGGCGTGCCGGTAAACAAGGTCCACCCGCCGCGGGAAAGGAGCATAGGGCGGATAATTTCGTCAAATACGCCGGGTTTAATTTGGGCGTATTCGTCCAACGCCACGCCGTCGGCATACGTTCCGCGCAAGGCGTCGGGGTTATCGGCCCCGGCCACCCAAATTTTGGCCCCCGTCGGCAGCGTAATGCAAAGTTCGGCCTCGTTTATCTTTACCCCCGGAATGGGGGCCGAATAACGCTTGAAATAATCCCAGGCAATCATTTTGGCCTGTTTGAGCAGCGGCGCCACATAAAAATAGCGCGGTGCCGGGAGGGTGTTGATAAGCGCGCTTTTTAACAAATGGTTGACCGCGCAAACGGTTTTGCCCATCTGGCGGTGCGTGACCAACACGCAAAAGCGGTGCGTTTCCAACTGCGGGTGGATGAGCGTTTGCGGGTAGCGCGGCTGATAGGGAATGACGGCCGTTTGGACGGCATTTTTTATTTTTCCGGGCATGGTTCCCCCCACCGCACCACCAGCGGCTTTTGTACGGCGGAATTGTCATCTTTTCCGTCTTTCCACCCCAATAAATTTTTGGCGGTCAGCACAGCAAAAGAGGACGAATAATTCCCCCGCAAACTGTTTTGGATAAGAATGTTGCTTTGCAAATCGCGCGCTTTGGCGGCGGCCTCGGCAAAGGCCGGGTGTGCGCCTTCCCACTTAACCAAGGTGGCTTTGGTGGTGCCCAACACTTTGGCAAAAGCCTCAAAGGTGGGCAGCTCGCACGCCGTTTCTACCAGAGAAACGGAGCCGTCTTTTTTAAGCACTTCCGTCACCTTAAAAGGCGGTACATCAAAAAAGGCAAGCAGTTGCGCGGCAAAACCTTCCGCATACGGCAAGGCTTTTTCGCGCGGTTTTTTAAGTGTTTTAGTTGAATGTTGAACCATGGAAACCCCCGCCGGGAGCCCAAAAAGCCCCCGGTGCGCCCGTCGGGCGCGTATGGAATTTCCAAAAAGAAAAGAAAAAAAATTACAAACACTTGCGCATTTGTAATTTATAAATATATTTTATCAAATAAATTTTGTTTTGTCAAATTTATTTTTGGCAGGCACGCGGGCGGCGCGGCAGGTTTTGTAAAATTCTTCCACCTCGCGCCGCAAATACAGCCGCGGGAGCCGCTCACACAGGGCGGGCGGCGTTTCCGCCCAAGTTCCACCCCAAAAGCGGGCCCGGCGGTTTTCGCCCACATCTTCCCGCAAAAAGCGCGCGTTTTCCCGCGCGAAAAAACGGTTATACACCCGGATAAGCGCCCGCAACAACGGTTTTTTCTCCGGCGCGAATAACCGCCCGCGGCGCGTCCAAACCGGGCTTTCCAACCGGGCCGCATGGGCAAAAATTAAATTTTCCAATGTTAATTTATCCATATTTGGGGAGTGCGCGGAAAGAAAAAACAAAGATACGGCCCTGCCAGTTATAATTTTGCCGACCGTACCGCTTATTTTCGGGCAGCCTCGGGACACAAACGCCCCGAAATACCCCCGGAAAATTACAAAGGCCAGTAAAGTTATGCAGCCGAGGAAGCCCGGGGTGCCCTTCTATGTTGGGTCCGTCTTTACAAACTAACATAACTTTACTAACCAAACACACTTATTATTTGTTATAATAGTTGTAGCTCCTGGCAGAGCATACAACCCGCGCCTTGCCGCGTAAACATACTTTTGGGCAAAGTACCGGCCCGGGAGACAGGACACCCGGCAAGACAGGTTAGCAAACAAGTGCAAACATATTATTTTTTATTTTGTTAAATCAGCGGCCGCTGATTTAATAATGCTAGTATAGTAAATTTTGTTAGTATTTGTCAAGGGTTTTACACAAAGGCATTTTGCCGTGTATTTTTAGGAGGTTCCCATGAATAAATTTGAAAAACAATTAGAAAAATGGAACGGCGGCGTTCTGCGCGGGGCGCAAGCAAAGTTAGCTAAAATACTAAAAGTATCCACGGCTACCGTGGCCCTTTGGACCACCGGCAAACGCCACCCGTCCAAGGGGTATGCCCAACAAATGGCGGCCTTATTCGGCCTGGATTTATACGGGGTCACCCGCCTGTTTGAAGACTCTGCGCGCGTGGCTTATCCGTTAGCGGCGGAAAATCCCCCCCACCACTTTCTGCGCGAAAGCGAAGCTTCCTACACCGCCCGGCCCGTGCTCAGCGCGCAAAGCAATAGTGCGGCCCTGCCGCTGCTAGCCCAACTGCCGCCGGAAGGAGCCCCCCTCTTTGAAGACAGCGACGTGTTGGAATGGTGGACCTTGCCGCGCCTGCGCACCCGGGGAGCGCAATTTATGCTCCAACTCTCCCCCAACCTGCTAGCCGCCGTAAAGCCGGGCCCCGCCTGGGAACCGGGGCAAGAACAATTACTGCTCACCCCGCTGGGACTGTTGGCGGCCCGGGTGTACCGCAAAGACGCGCAAATTTGGTTGGATTTAGAGGGCCAAAAACGCCCGGCGGACCCCCAAGAGCACCCAAAAGGGGTTATTGTGTTTAAGGTGCTCCTCGGGAAAAATTAAAAATTGAAATTACACCTTGATTTTAGCCATTCTTCCATTATACTCTTAGTATAACCTAATGGCGGTGCATGGTATTTGACAGAAAAAGCAGGCGGTTTTCCAGCTATGCCGTACGATGTATAGCGGAGACCGTGGCAACTATTTGAAGTTTGCTCCGTGCGAAACCGGTTTTGCGGTGCGCGCGGAGGGGATTTCGGCATAGAAAAAGAAAGTTCTTTTAAGTTTGCGGCGGCGTGGTGGTCTTGCATTGGTGCCGGTTATCCGTTGCACAAGCCCCGGGCCGGCCTTTTGAGGAAGGTTGGATAACCCCGGAGAGATGGGACGGGGCATCAAACAAGGGGCTATGACCGTCCGCTTAAATCCTTTCAACTGGCGAATA
>CAKUDJ010000021.1 GCA_934644855.1 uncultured Elusimicrobiales bacterium | reverse complement strand
GCCCACCCCGGTGGCGGACTGGACCGTATTAAATGAATGCGCCGTGGGGGCCATCGTAGTCACCGGCAGCGAAAGTGAATATTATGTAAACGGGATTAAGTGGATTTCTTACTACGGCGGTATTGCCAATAACGAAATCGTCAGCGATATTGAACGCCGTATCCCTTCCCCCTCTGCCCAAATTTTGAAGGCCTCCTCCACGGAGTTTGATTACATCAACGCCGCCGCCTGCATTACCAAGGATTTACGCAAGGATTATATTGCCCACTTGGAAAAACTGTTGGACGTAAAGGCGCTGAAAAAATCCAAACTTAAAATTGCGGTGGACCCGCTGTTCGGCACGGCTAAAAACTATTTCCGCCCGGTGCTGGAAAAATACGGCATTACCGTAGAAGGTATCCATGAAAATACGGATGTGTTGTTCGGCGGTAAAGTGCCCAACGCCGGCCCGGTCAGTTTGGAAGAACTCAAAAAATTGGTGACTTCCAAAAAAATGCACTTGGGGATTGCCTGCAACCCGGATTGCGATAAATTCGGCATTATTGATGCGGACGGCACTTGGGTTTCCCCCAACGAAATTATCCCCATGCTATTAGACCACATTGTGCGCAACAAACAAAAAAAGGGGCGCGTGTGCCGCAGCGTGATTACGTCCAACCTGTTTGACCAGGTAGCCAAAGCCCACGGGCTTATGCTGCGCGAAACCCCGGTAGGGTTTAAGTACATTACGGAACTGATGACCACCGGGCAGTATTTAATGGGTATGGAAGAATCCGGCGGGATTGCCCTGGCAAACCACATTCCCGATAAAGACGGCCTGCTTGCGTGCTTTTTAATTGTGGATATGTTGGCGGTGGAAGGCAAAACCTTAAAACAGTTGCGCAACGCTTTTTATAAAAAATATAAACCGTTGTATGACCAAAAAGTAAGTATGCCCAAAACGGAAACGGAAATCAACCGTATTATGGAACGCTTGGACATAAAACCCCCGCTTTCCATTAATAAAACTTCCGTTTGGCGTATTGACTCCACGGACGGATTTAAGTTTATTTTGAAAGGCGGCAGTTGGTTGGCCATCCGTCCGTCCAGTACCGAGCGGCTCATCCGTTTGTATGCAGAATCCCCGGATGAAAAAATACCCGCCGCTTTGATTAAAGAAGGCAAAAAAATTATAGACAGCATTATATAACCCCGGCTGCCCCTAGGCAACCGGAGGGGGTGCAAATGACACGTATAAAAAAAATTACAGCCAGAGAAATTTTGGATTCCCGCGGCTTCCCCACGGTTGCGGCGGATGTGTATTTAGATGACGGCACCGTCGGTACCGCGGCCGTGCCAAGCGGCGCTTCCACCGGCTCGCACGAAGCGTTGGAACTGCGTGACGGCGGTGCGCGCTATAACGGCAAAGGAGTCTTAAAAGCCGTGGCCAATGTGGATAAAATTTCCCAGCATTTGGCCGGCATGAACCCGTTTGACATCCGCCTGATTGACGACAGCCTGATTGCCATGGACGGCACGGAAAACAAAAGCAACTTGGGTGCCAATGCCATGTTGGCGGTTTCCATGGCGGTTTTGCGGGCCGGGTGCCACCAAGCCAAACTGCCGCTTTACGAACACTTGCGCCGCGTGTATGAACTGCCCGCCGAGGGCTACTTGTTGCCTACCCCCATGCTCAACATTATTAACGGCGGCAAACACGCGGATTCCGGCCTGGACGTGCAGGAATTTATGATTGTGCCCCAACACGCGCCCAATTTTAGTGAGGCCCTGCGCGCCGCGTGCGAAACGTACCACACCTTAAAAAACCTGCTGAAGGAACAAGGCATGGTTATTGCCGTGGGGGACGAGGGCGGATTCGCGCCGAAAATTGCCAAGCACGAGGACGTTTTCAAAACCATTTTGAGCGCCGCACAAAAAGCGGGCCACCCGGATATGGCCCTGGCCACGGATTGCGCCGCCAGCGAATTTTACAAAGACGGGCAGTATCATTTTGAAAAATCCGCCTATACTTCCGCCCAAATGACGGATATTTATGCCCATTGGTGCCAAAACTATCCGCTCGTTTCCATAGAAGACCCCTTGCAAGAGGACGATTGGGCCGGGTGGCAGCATATTACGCAAAAACTGGGCAGTAAAATCAACCTGGTAGGGGATGACTTGTTTGTCACCAACCCGGCGCGCCTGCAAAAAGGCATTGAGCAAAAAGCGGCCAACTCTATTTTAATTAAGCTCAACCAAATCGGTACGGTTTCGGAAACGGTGGACGTGATGTTAAAGGCCCACCAAGCCGGCTACTCCACCATTGTTTCCCACCGCTCCGGCGAGACGGAAGACAGCTTTATTGCCGATTTGGCCGTAGCCACCAACGCAGGCGCTATAAAAACCGGCGCACCGGCCCGCGCGGAACGGACCGCCAAATACAACCGCTTACTGCAAATAGAGGCGGAATTGGGAGCCAAAGCGGTTTACGCCAAGGACAACGTGTTTAAGAAATGATTTCCCGCCGCTCTAAAACACCTACCCAAGAACAAAAAAAGAAACTACTGCTGTGGTGCATCAGCATTACAGCAGTGGTTTTGGTTATTTTCGGCGGAAGTTTTTTCAATTTAGTACACAATAAATTGGAGTTAAAAATACTCAACAAACAAACCGTCCAACTGGAAAAAGACTTTCAGGCACTATCGGCGGAGTTGGAGCTTTTGCAAAAACAAGACCCGGTTTATTTAGAAAAATTGGCCCGCACCCGCTACCACATGACAAAACCCGGGGAAACGGAATTCCGTTTCCAACCGGAAAAATGAGGATTTTATGAATATAGAAGTAATCCATTTAGGCCCCATGGCGAACTGCACCTACCTGGTGACGCAAGATGAAAACGCCCTGCTGATTGACCCCGCCTGGGATATGAACGCCCTGGAACAGACCTTAAAAGCCAAAAAGCTAAACCTGTTGGCCGTATTGTTTACCCACGGACACTTTGACCACGTCAAAACGGCCGAAACTTTACTAAAGGCCCACGGGTTGCGCGCTTATATAGAAGAAAACGACGTCCTGTTAAGCGGTTTACCCGGCGAGGTGCTGCAACCCTACAAAGGGGAGCAAAACCTGCAAATCGGGCCGTTTAAGGTGCATATTATCCCTACCCCGGGCCATACGGCAGGCGGCGTGTGCATTTTAATCGGGGATGCCCTTTTTACCGGGGATACCCTTTTCCCGGGGGCGTGCGGCCGGGTGGACTTGCCGTCTTCCGACCCGCGCGAAATGCGCAAAAGTTTGTACCGGCTTTCCCAACTGCCGGACGATACCCAAATTTTTGCCGGGCACAGCTACGGGGGCAAATCGGGCTCGTTCATCAGCTATGAACGCCAAACAAACCCCTTTATGCGTAATGCCATTAAAGATAAGGATATTTTATAATGCATCCCATATTACTGAAAATAGGCTCTTTTGAACTGGCCAGCTACGGCTTGATGACCGCGCTGGGCTACGCGGCGGCCTCGTGGTATTTGGTACGCCGTTTACAAACGGTTAAGTTAGATAAAGACACTTTTTGGAACATTATTTTTATCGCTTTTTTAGGGGCGTTAATCGGCAGTAAACTGCTTTACATTATTCTTTCGTGGCCGCTGCTGGGCGATACGTTTACCGCTAAAATAGCCAATATCTTCCAAAATTTCCGCTATGGGTTTGTGTTTTTCGGCGGGATGATTTTGTCCGTGGCGTCTTTATATGCGTACATGAAAAAGAAACATCTGCCCATTTTGCCGACGGCGGATTTCCTCATTACGGCCTTGCCGCTCGGGCACGCCCTGGGGCGCATTGGCTGTTTTTTGGCCGGGTGCTGCCACGGCAAACCTACTACGCTCCCGTGGGGCGTAGCGTTTACGGACCCGCACACCTTGGTTCCGCCCCAATTACAAGGGGTACACCTGCACCCGACGCAACTGTATGAAACGGTGTGCAATTTGCTTTTATTCTTTTACCTGCATAAGGCGTATCAAAAAAAACATACGGCGGGCAGCATTTTAATCCGCTACATTATTGGATACGGAATCATCCGTTTTGTAATAGAATTTTTCCGCGGGGATTACCGCGGCGCATTTATCTTAGGGCTTTCTCCGTCGCAGGCATTAGCGGTTTGCGCCGTGGTGCTTGCCGCGGCGGCGTACGCCCTGTTTATTAAGGAAACAAAACATGGCTGAAAAAAAGACGCTCATTTTTGACGGATACTCCCGCCGCTTGGATATTTATGTATGCGACGAACTGGAAACTTTCCCCCGCGCCTTGGTGCAACGTATGATTAAGGACGGCAAAGTGACCGTAAACGGCAAACAGGTAAAACCTTCCTGGCCGCTTACGCCCGGGGAAAAAGTGGAAATTGAAATGCCCTCCGCCGCCAAAACCCAAATCCAACTGCAAGATTTGCTGCTTCATGATGACGAGGACTTTTTTGTAATTGCCAAACCGGCCGGGTTGTTGGTTCACCCGCAAAGCCCGGTATGGGAAACCAACCCGCAGGCGGTTTTTTCGTTTGAAGAAACATTGGTATCCGTTATTTTAGCCACTCCCCCCGCCGGGTTTGATACTTCCACCCCCCGTGCCGGGTTGGTGCACCGCTTGGACCGCGAAACAAGCGGGGTAATGGTGATTGCCAAAAACGCGATTTTTCAAAACTGCATGACGGAACTTTTTGCTAACCGCCTAGTCCGCAAGACGTATTATGCCATTGCCTGCGGAGAAATCCCTGACGACGAAGGCGTGATTAATGTGCCTATCGGGCGCGTGGCGGGCGGAAAAATTAAAGCCTCCGATATGGGGCGCGAAGCCATTACGGAATACAAAGTATTGGAGCGCAAAAACGGTTTTACCCGCGTGCAGCTGCACCCCGTCACAGGGCGCACCAACCAGTTGCGTGTGCATTTAAGTTGGCTGGGCTACCCGGTACTGGGGGACTGGCTGTATAAAGGGGCCACGGCCGACAGGCTGATGCTCCACTCCCGCCGGGTGGAGTTCGCCCATCCGTATACCGGGGAATCTTTACAGTTTGAAGCGCCTGTTCCGCCGGATTTCACTTCCGCTTGGAAACGGGTAAGCACCGCCAAAAACTAAAATCTAAACCGCGCTGCAAAGTGCGGTTTTTTTGTGCACAAAAATCCCCCGACGGACGGATATCTCAAAATAACTACTTTTTAAGGTGGACGGATGGGCAGATAAAGAGTATCCTTTAATTAAGCAGTACCAAGGGGGGAAGCGGAAATATGGGGATATATCCGTTGACAAACAGGGGGATATGTAAAAAGGAAATATCAGCTTAATCACAGGGGACAAACTAAGAGTTTCTTTTTGCGTAAGGGCTCCACACACCGCGGAGCCCTTTTTTATTTTTTAAGGATATTTTTTGAGTAGCCTTTTTCCGCATGCGTTTAATTTTTATTGGTTTTTACTTATTTTCATTCTTGGGGTTGCGCCCCAAACCCGCCTTACTTTTTTCATTGCAAAAAAGACCCTGCGGGCCGCACCTTGCGGGCCGCACATTGCAGGCCGCCTGCAAAAAGCTAGCACCCCGAGCGTTTACTCTTGGGGTTGCACCCCAAACCCGCCTTACTTTTTTTCATTGCAAAAAAAGTAAGCAAAAAAGCTAGCCCCCTGGGAACCTATAAAACCTATTTTGAGCCGGGCGTTTTACAACTCCCTACGGTCGGACAAGTAAAATGCCTTTATACTCCGTTAAAAATAAATTTTATAGACGGCTTCAAAGGGGGGCGCTTAACAACAACGACACGGCAAAGACAAAAGCAAGCGACAACAACAAAGGCTAGGCGGGAAACGGCCCCTTATTTTATGCCGTGCAGAGCAGTACAAGAGCGAGTGTTTGTAGCATGATTTTTCAAATTTATGATGATTTTGCGCCGCTAGTTTGGGCGCGGTGTAGCGCTAGCTACATAAGCCTAAAGGCGGTGCAAAAGGGCTTAAATTTGGAAAATGGTTTGCCCATTAAATGCGAACAAGGGGAAAAATGTTATTTTTCCCCTTGTGCGTTAATCTCTAAACTTACCATCAGTTGTTATAAACTCTTCTGATAAAGCCTATAACGCTTATCCTCCCAACACCCACACTCCACAATCCCCCTAATAATCCCCTGGTTATCTTCCAACACCCAGGAAAGCTCCGCCTCGTTCCAAACGGCTACCCCATGGTCAATAATATGCTTTATCAGCACCAAATCAATCCCGCGTTGGCGGAACTGCGGCGCCACGCCCAACATAATCAGGCGCGCATCTTTAATTTTCCGCCACGCGCGCAAGGCTTTCCACACGCGCCACGGATTACATAAAGAGCCTTTCAACTCTTTGAGCGCATGGTTCATATTGGGTATGGCAATATAAAATCCGGCCGGTTCGCCGTCTACTTCCAACACACAAGTCCCCTCGGGGCGCACTACCATTTTCAGCTCTTGCACCACGTCGGCCATTTCTTCTTTTGTCATGGGCACAAAGCCCCAGTTTTCCGCCCACGCGCTGTTATAAATACGGCGGATAATTTCCGCCTCCTGCTCAATATGTTTTAGGTTTAAGCGCCGCAACGTAATCCCTTTGGCACGCATACAACGCTCGCACACTTTTAGGAACCGTGGGGAAATCTGTTCGTTTTTAGTGCGGTGGAACGCCAACACATCTTTTATTTTGGTAAAGCCCTCTTTTTCTATCAGCTCCGCATAATAGGGGAAGTTGTACGGCATCATAATAGCGGGCATCGTATCAAACTTGTTGACGAGCAAGCCGTACACATGGTTGCTGGACGGATTGGCCGGGCCGCGCACCGCCTGCACCCCTTGCGCGCGGAGCCACGCCTCCCCCGCGTTAAACAAAGCGTGGGAAACCTCCTCATCTTGGATAACATCAAAAAAGCCGAAAAAGCCGATATTTTCGTGGTGGTACGCATTGTGCGCGCGGTTGACTAATGCCATGATACGCCCGGCCAACACGCCGTCTTTATAGGCCAGAAACATCTTGTTTACAGCGTGCGCCCAAAACGGGTTTTTAGGGGAAAGCAAACGCCGCGTATCGGCCTTTAATTCCCCCACCCAATACGGCGAATTTTTGTATAAATCAAATGGGAAATGAATAAATTGGGATAAATTTTTATCCGTCACTTCGCAAACGGTAATCATAACGCTCCTAAACAAAACCCCGCCTGAGCGGGGTTTTTGTTAAGTGTAAAACTTATTTAATAATGCCTACGGCGCGGCCCGCTTGGGCGAATGCGTCAATAATTTTTGCAACGTGTTCGTCCGTATGCGTGGCCATTAAGGTCAAGCGCATCAGCGCATGGCCGGGGGGCACGGCGGGGCTAATGACCGGGTTAGAGAAAATACCCAGTTCGTGCAAAGAGCGCCACATTTTGAAGCAGTTTTCATTACTGCCGACGTGTACCGGCAAAATGGGGGTGGTGCTGGTGCCTAAATCGTAGCCTAAATCTTCCAACCCTTTTTTGAGTTTAGCGGTCAGGCGGAACAAATTATCGCGGCGGGAAGTGTCATTTTCAATCAGTTCCAACGCTTTGGTAATAGAGGCCACACAAGCCGGCGGCAACGCGGCGGAAAAAATCTGGCTGCGCGCATTGTGGCGGATGTAGTGGATAATATCCGCATCCCCCACCACAAAACCGCCCACCGTGGCAAACGTTTTGGAGCAGGTACCCACCACTAAATCCACTTCGCCGTTTTCCAGGCCGAAGTATTCGCAGGTGCCGCGCCCGGTTTTACCGATAATCCCCGTGGCGTGGGCGTCGTCCACCATCACGCGGGCGCCGTATTTTTTGGCAATTTTTACAATTTCCGGCAAGGGGCAAATGTCCCCTTCCATACTAAAAACGCCGTCCACAATAATCAGCTTGCCCGCTTCCGGCGGAAGTTTGGATAAAACGCGGTCCAAATCCCCGGGTTCGTTGTGCTTAAAGCGCACCATTTCCCCGTCGGAAAGTTTCACGCCGTCCAAAATACTGGCGTGGTCCAGTTTATCCACAATGGCGTAGTCGCCTTTTTTAATCAGGCAGGAAACTACACCCAAATTCATTTGGTAGCCGGTAGAAAAAATCAACCCGGCTTCTTTGCGTTTGAATTTGGCCAAGCGTTCTTCCAACGCATCTGCTGCTTTGGTGTTGCCGTTCAAAAAGCGGGAACCTGCACACCCGGTACCGTATTTAAGGGCGGCTTCGGCGGCGGCTTTTTTCATTTCGGGGTCGTCGGCCAGGCCCAAGTAGTTATTGGAACCCGCCATAATGTATTTTTTGCCGCCCAACATTACCTCCGGCCCTTGCGCGGACTCAATCGGCTGGAAATAGCCGTAAATGCCCATACGCATGGCCAGTTTGGCGTCTTTATAGTTTTTGCATTTCTCAAAAATATCAGCCATGTTTTTATCCTCTTGACGCAACACCGCCCCGCGGCCCGAAAGCCGCAAGCGGGTTATTTACTTACTTTTTTTATAATATTTGTGGTGGAGCGGCCCTTCAATAAGGCAAAGCGGACCACCTTTTTTGCAAATTCTCGGCCTACGATTTCGGAAGGTTTATAATCCCCCCCTTTTACCAGTATATCCGGCCGGACCAGTTTTATTAAATTATATGGGGTGTCTTCTTCAAAAATACATACGGCGCTGACGCTTTCCAACGCGCCCAAGACTAGCGCCCGGTCCCCTTGCGTATTGACGGGCCGGGTGGGGCCTTTTAAGCGGCGGACGGAGTCGTCCGAATTGACCCCCACCACCAGCACATCCCCCTTGGCGCGGGAAAATTCCAACACGCTTACATGCCCCGCGTGCAGAATATCAAAACAACCGTTGGTAAATACAATTTTCTGCCCGGCGGCGCGCGCGGCCTCTACAAATTTTTTCAAGGCCCGGCGGCCCATAATTTTATTTTTTGCTTTCATCTGCTTTTTTTTCTTCACGCATCATGCGTTCAATTAAGCCCGTATCCATATTCCCGGCAATAAAATCCGGGTTATTCACAATTTTTTGGTGAAACGGAATGGTGGTGCAAACCCCGCCGATTTGAAACTCACCCAAACAGCGGCGGCAACGGGCCAACAGATGTTCGCGGTCCGGCGCGGTGACGATGAGCTTGGCAATCAGGCTGTCGTAATAACTGGGGATGGTGTAGCCCGTATACACATGACTGTCCACACGCACGCCCAAACCGCCGGCAGGTATCCATTCCGTAATGGAGCCGGGGCAGGGGGTGAAGTTCATTTCGCTGTTTTCCGCATTAATACGGTGCTCAATGGCGTGGCAATGCACGGCGCCCGCTTCTTTTTGGGAAACGTGCAACGGCTCGCCCTGGGCAATTTCAATTTGAAGTTTAACCAAGTCAAACCCGCAGACGGCTTCCGTGACCGGGTGTTCCACCTGCAAACGGGTGTTTACTTCCATAAAATAAAATTCTTTATTTTGCGCCATTAAAAATTCCACCGTGCCGACC
>CAKUDJ010000020.1 GCA_934644855.1 uncultured Elusimicrobiales bacterium | reverse complement strand
GCGGCGTATTCGCTCGTGCCTTCCAAGACGGGGGCCAACGCGGCCCGGTGAATATGCAACGTAGTGTAATCCACCCCGCCGCCCACATAAGGAACCACATATTTGAATTTCATGGAAAGAACCAAACTGGCGTTATAATGCGTGGCGGAAAAATCCCGCGCGCTGGCACTATGCGCGGCCACCACCAACATAGGCTGAAAGGAGTGCACAACCTCACTCGGGCGCGTAATCCCCCACCGCAGCCCGCCGCCGGCAATCGTCATACCCTCAAAACTGCTGGCGCGGATAAACCCGTCTATGCGGAACGGCATCCCAATATCCGCCTGCAACCACGGATACCAAACCGTGCCGACTTCTTCCCTGTCCCCCAACGCGGTTTGTTGGCGGGCGCTGTGGGTTTCTCCGTTGGCCTCACTCATCTTAAACACCATTCCGGCGCGCGGGCCGATTTGAAAGCCCCCCCAACCCAACACACGCCCGGTGGTATATGTTCCGGCGCCGATTAAGCCGCCCAAATCTTTCGTAAACGCGCGCACGTTAGCCGCCGTCACATGGGAGCCGAAATCGTCCCAAGTATTGCGTGCCTGGGCGCCGGTGGCTCCCAACGCCACGAGCAACGCCGCCAATAACATTTTCTTCAAATCCATGGTCAACCTCTTGTATAAAATAAAAACGGATATTACGGGATAAATTCTATTTTATCCCCCACACGCACGCGCCCTTTTAGCGTGCCTGCGGGTAATTCCAACGCCTGCCGCGCCGCCCAAAAAATGCGGCTTATGCGCCACGGCTTAAAATTTTCCAATACGCCCACTACTGCCCCGGCTTTGTCACAAAAAAGTACGTCTATGGCAAAATTCATAAAACACATATGGATTTGTTGGCACGGTGCCAGTAAAAGCCCGTGGCCCGCGGCTAAATTTTTGCGGAACATGAGCCCCAACAGCCGCGTTTTGAAACTGCGCGCTTCTTCCACCTGTTCCGCCACGGTAAAACCGCTACTTATGTGTTTGCATTTCATCTTGTTGAGCCAACCCCTTTAGCCGGGTTTTTATATCATCTAAAAGTGCTTTATCTAAAAATTTAACAGGTTCCGGCGGCTTTATACTAAACTGTCCGCCCTGCTTAAAAACTAAAAAAGTAAGGGCAATTTCCCCGTTGATTTCCACTTCCGCAATCCACATACCGCTGCGCGTTTGGGCCGCACGGAAATCTTGCACGGCAAAATCCACCGTATTACGCACCAAACGGCAAGGGGTTTTACAGACGGTTAAAAACTCGTACACCGGGCGGGTAAGCAATTTAACATTGGCATACTTGCCCCGGCTGAGCGGTAATTGCACCGCTGCGTTTTGGCGGGTAATGTTTTCCACCGTAAACGCTTGCCCATACATTAAATCCAGGGCACCTGCCGGCATGGCCCAACAAAAGCCGGCTGCCGCCAGCAGGCACCGTAAAAACATTACGCGTTTACCCGTTCTACATAAGAACCGTCGCGCGTATCCACCAGTACCGTATCGCCTTCGTTAATAAAAAGCGGCACTTTAATAACGGTACCCGTTTCCAGGGTGGCTTCCTTGGTCATATTGGCCACGGTGTCACCTTTTACGCCGGGAACGGTAGACGCAATTTTGAGCGGTACTTTAATGGGCAAATCAATGCTGAAAAGTTGGTCGTTAATATACAACCCGGTCACTTCCATATTATCTTTCAGATATTTTTTCTGGTCACCCAGTTTTTCAAGCGGCACTTCCACTTGTTCATAATCGTTGCTGTTCATGAAGGTAGCTCTGTCGCCGGAGGTATACAAATAAGTAAAAGGGCGTTTTTCCACGTCTACTTCTTTGAATTTATCTTCCGGGCGGTAGGCCGTTTCAATCAACGCCCCGGTATGAATGTTGCGCAATTTTACACGCACGACGGCACGCGCCTGCGATTTGCGGTGATGCTGGTAGTCCAAAATTTCTACAAGCTGTCCATTTTCGTCTTCAAAAATAAGACCTTCACGGAATTCGGTTGTGCTTAACATATATTACCTCTTTTCGGGCCGTGGCCCTTACTAATTTTTTGTCAATTTTTGGGAGCCGTCCGCGGTGACCAAAAAAGTGTCTTCCCAACGTACGCCCCATTTTCCGGCAAAGTAAATGCCGGGTTCCACCGTCACGGGCATTCCCGCTTCCAACACGGCTACGCTGCGCGGCCCCAACAACGGGCCGTCATGCGTTTCTAACCCCACTCCATGCCCTAGCGAGTGGAAAAACTGTTTGCCGTATCCGGCCGCCTCTATCAAACGGCGGGCCGCGGCGTCGGCATCTTTGCAGGGCAGGCCCGCACGCAAACTTTTGGCGCCTGCGCGGTAGGCTTGGTGCACCAACGCCCAAACGGCGCGGTATTGTTCCGGCTCTTTACCGCCATGCCACCAACTGCGGGTCATATCGGAGCTGTAGCCCTCATACAAACAGCCAAAATCCATCAGTACGGCTTCGTTATTTTTTAACTTGCGGGTTTTGGACGGCGTATGGTGTGCATCCGCCGTATTTTCCCCAAAGCAAACAATGTTAAAGGGGATAGCATCCGCCCCGCCGGCAATCATTTGCGAAGCGATTAAACACGCCACCGCGTGTTCCGTCATCCCGGTTTTGATAAGGGGTTTTACCTTCTTAAACGCATCAGAAGCAATTTGGCAGGATTTTTTGAGCCGCGCAACTTCGTCTTCGTACTTTACCAGGCGCATTTCATCCACCAGGCCCCCGGCGGATACCAACCCCGCTTGCGTAAGCTGTTGGCCGAGAACAAAATTTACTTTGGCGGGCGCAAAACCCACCGTTTTGATTTTTTTATCTTGAATAAAGGCCAACGCGCCGTCCACCATGCCCCCGTCCACGTCCACAATTTTCATAAAGGACGCGGCAGGCGCCATTTTGGGTGCTATCATGGTGCGGGTAAAGCAATACGCTTTGGAGGGAGTCACCAAAAAAACGGCTTCCCCCTCTGCTAAATCCACCCCGCACAAATAACGCATTTCCAGGGCGTTTACCGTCAAATAACCGCCCAACTGCGCATTTTTCAATACGCGGCGGAAATCAGCCATTCTTTTTTGTGCTAAATCTTTTACCGGCATATTATTTTTTGGTTAAAATTTCTCCGCCCTCACTCGCCACACACAAGGAATCTTCCAACCGCACGCCGTATTTACCGGGCAGATAAATACCGGGTTCCACGGTCACTATGTTCCCTTCTGCCAACACTTCGTTGGATTCCTGGCTGTTGTACGGGGCTTCGTGGTTTTCCATACCCATACCGTGCCCGGTACCATGGGTAAAATATTCACCGTATCCGGCGGCATTGATAACCGCGCGGGACGCATTATCTACCGTACGGGTTGCCACGCCGGAACGCACCGCTTTAATGCCGGCTTGGCGGGCTTTATCCACCGCTTGCCAAATGGTTTTATATTCGGCCGGCTCTTTTTTGCCGTGCCACCAACTGCGGGTAATATCGGAGCAATACCCTTTATACACGCAGCCGAAGTCCATTAAAATAGCGTCTTCCGCCTTGAGTTTGCGGGTACCCGTCACATGGTGCGGGTTGGCGGTGTCCGGCCCGAAACCCACAATCGTAAAGAAAGAGGTTGTAGTGGCCCCGTGCGTGCGCATATATTTTTCCAACTCGGCGGCTACTTCCAATTCCGTCATGCCGGTTTTAATCAAGGGTTTTACATATTCGTACGCTTGGTACGCCATGCGGCAAGCCGCACGGATAGTTTTACGTTCCTGCGCATCTTTTACTTCGCGCAATTTGCTGATAAAACTGGCACATTCCGCAAAACCGTTTTGCGCCAGCACTTTGCCGGAGGCGTAGCCTTCTTTGGCGGCGTCAAAACCGACGCGGCGCAATTTTAAGGCTTTGGCTTTGGCAACCGCCGTGTTCAGGCGGTCTTCGTCGGCTTGCGTCTTCATAAACGGGGCGCGGGCCGCCACGTCGTGCAGGTAGAGTGCGCGCGTATAGCAAAAAACATCTTTTTGGGTAATTAAAAATACCGCTTCATGCGGGTAAAAATAGAACCCGCCCAAGTAAAATTGGTCTAAATTATCCGTGACTAAAAATCCGTCCAATCCTTCTTTTTTCATCAGTTTGCGCAAAGCAAGGATTTTTTCCGGCACTTGTTTTTTATCCATATTTTTTATTACCTCGTATATATATGTATATCATATCAATTTTTGCCGGAGAGGCACAATACAAACCCTTAAATATTTTTGCTTTTTTTGCCGCTTGCACGGCAGAATATAATATAATAAGTTATAGTGTGGATTAAAAGAATGAAACGCTTATTTTTATTATCTATCTTTTTAACGTTTCTTATGCCGGCCGCTTGGGCAGGAGTTTTTACTTCTGCCGACGGGCAATTTACTATGGATATGCCCTCCGGGTGGGCTCTTGCGCCGGCCAAAGATGCGGTACTGGGCTTAAAAAAAGGCACGGCCGAAATTACCATCCGCGCCGAGGCTTCCTGCAAAACAGAAAGCTGCCTGGAGCAGAAAATCACACAAGACTTAGCCGCCGTTAAAGCCAAAAAGATGAAAGTAATAGGCAACACTTACACCGGCGAAGACATTAAACGCATTGATTTTTCCACCGGGGAACCGTTTTTTTACATCAGCTATTTTTCCCCAAAAACGGATTTCAGCTCCGGGTACTTTTTGGTAAACTCTACCGCGTATAGCATTTTGGCTAAAAATTTATCGTATGCGGAAACGGACCTCATTTTTTCGTTTATTTATCCGGCCGCCAAAATGCCTAAAACCACCGTCCAAAAACCTGCGGAGCCGCAAGACGAAGGCTTCGCCCTGAAAATGGACTTGCAAGACCCGCGCGCCTATGATATTGCCGCCGCGCCGCAAGTGGAAGAAACCTCTTTATTGCCCGAAACGCAAACCGCCAATTCCAAATCCCAACCGGCTGTACGCAAAGTGCAAAATGCCGCCCAAAAGCCTGCCGCGCTCCGCCGTTATACCCGGGCGTTAAAAACGCATTTAGCCAAGGGGAACGCCCCTACTTTAGTGACGGACGGGATGCCGCCTTATATCCGCCGGGCCGGGCACGCGTTTGATGTAGCCGTCCTTTTACTGTGCCTGTACTTCCTGGTGTTGGGCAGCAGCCTTGTCATACGTTGGTTTGTACCCGCCAAAAAGAATTTGCAAAAAGTGAACCCCAATTCCCTTTATCCGTTAAAATTTAAGCGTTTGTACGGTACGCCGTCACTTATCTTCCGCGCGCGGGACAACCAGGGCAATACCTTAATTTCGCTCTCCGCCCGGTGGGATTCCCTCTTTTTGTTTACCGGCGCGGCCGTAGCGGTATTGGCCTTAGCGGTTATGGCCTTGGCCGGAGTGCTGCAAACAACGGCCCTGCTCCCCCTTTCCGCTTTTGCTTACAATACCTTATATTCCGCCGCCTCTTTAGCTATTCCGTTGGGCCTGTTGGTGTTTTTCTGCGGGGTGGTATGGTCCCAACTGATGTTGCGGGAAATTATCTTGTATGACCGCCGCGGGCAGAAAGCGGTGCTCGTCTTGCAAAAAGGGTTCGGGCTGGCCAAAGAATGTTATGAAATTTATTTTGCCAAATCCAAAGATGTTATTTTATTGGAACGCAAACGCTGGCGCTTTTACCGCCAATGGACCATGCGCACCAAAGAGGGGCATTGGTTGGCGGACATTACGGAAGATAACCGCTTAAAAGCCGTTTTGCGCAAGCCGTTGGGCCATTTATGGGGGATGCTGCGCACCAGCTACCGCATAAACGGGCGCATGGATAGCGCGGGAACCATTTCCAACGCGTGCACCACTTTTGATTTTTTCACTTGTAATTTAGACAAACCCCAAGCCATTGGCGCGCGCGATATGTTAGCCGCCGCGCTGGTCATTAACATACGCGACAAAGACAAATGGTACCCGTGGTTTAACTGATTTTGATATTTTCAAAACTCCCGCAACACCCACAAAAAAGCCCCGCAAAAGCGGGGGCTTTCTATTCAAAACACACAAACCGCATAGTGCCGGGCGCGGCATTTGACTAGCGTCCGCCGCCTCCCCCACCGCCACAGCCTCCGCCGGAAAAACCGCCGCCGGAACTGCCGCTACCGGAACTACTGTCGGAACTGCTGTCCGAATGTTGCGGAATCATGGCTCTATCCACAGAAGAAGAAAGCCAATCTATATTGGTAATATCATCCATACACAGGCCGTGGGCCTGAGCCACTTCTTCCACCGTTTTGGAATCCAACTCGCGCGCAAAGGCGGAAATCCATTTATTTTCCACCCCCAAAGCAAACGCATACGGCAGATAAGCGCAAAAAATTCGCTCTGCATCCGCCGGGTTGGAAGCCGCAATCCGGCCCCCTTCGCCAATTTGCAAATATTCCCTAAACCCTTCTATCAGGTCCATCTTTTTCTGACCCAACGGGGTATAGGCTTTAATCCACCAAGCAAAAAAGACCCCGCTATACATTACCGCCAGCGTTGCCGCCAGCACCGGGAAAACCGCTATCTTCAACAAATGGGGCCATATTAAAAAAATCCCTGCCACCCACACCACCAGTATAAAAGAATTTACCAGTTTACCTGCATACTTAAAGATATTCCACCCCACTAACACACACATAAGAAAAGGGATTAAGCCGTCCATACCCTCAAGCCAAAACACCAAACCCGCCAAATACAGTAGCACCACATAAGTGGGGACTTTCCAAGGCAGATTATTAGTAAAATATTTTTTGCCTGCATTTGCTATTTTTTCTACAAGCGTACGGTACGCTTTCCAAAATAAGGCTTGGTTGCTATTATCCACAACCAGCGTTTCGGTATCATCGGGGAACAACTGCGCCAAAACGGCTTCTTCTTCCTCGGATAACGCGGGCATTTTATCCGGCGAAAAAATTAACCGGTGTAGCGTATATTGGCAAGAGAAATGCTGTTTTTCTTCTTCTATTTTTAACACGCCTTTTAACGCCAAACTAATCAGCACCACGGAGAAAGAATTTTTCAGTTTTCCGTAGTAATAAATATACCCCGCCTGCGCCGCCGAAACATCACTGGGCGGCTCAAACCAGCGCAACACACGGGGGCTTGGGTCTTTCCCCACGCGGGTCCACGCCCAAAAATAATACGCCCACAACAACAGCAAAACCAATCCCAATGCGCCCCAACCGTACGGCTTTGAAAATACATCTTTCCAAGTTATGGCAGGGGGCAAAACGGCCCCTTTGGCAAAGGGAATTGCCACGCTAAACCCCTCGTGCGGGGCAAGCGGGCGGGCCGTCCAAAAAACAAGATTTTTCGGGTCACGGCTCGCGGCCGATTCCCGGCTTCCATAAGCCCCCGTATACATAGAAATACGGCTTTCATCTAATTGCACGCCCTCCGGGAAATGAACCGCAAAAGAAGCAAACGCAATGGGAAGGGTCCACCCGTTGCCCGTCACGTTCCAATAGAGTTCGTCATAATCGTCAAAAAAGCGCACGGCCCTATCCATGGAATACACCAAGCGGTAGGTGTGTTCTCCATAAGAAATATAATTGTCATCCCCAAAATTAATGCGCAAATTTTGGCCGTTGCGCTCGGTAAAATAAGGGTGAGGCGCTCCGTCCATAAACAGCGCCTCTATGTGTACGGGGTTTTGGTTGGTAGCAGGCAAATCCCGGTAAATTCCGCGGCGGATTTGGTTGTGTTCCGCCACTACGGATATGTTTTCTTCTATCCGCACGCTTGCGTCCGGGCGCACCCGGGCCGACACTTCAAAACGGCTGATTTGCTCCGTGGCAAACGCACTGGCCGCCAAACCTAACAAAATGAACAAAAAGATGATTTTATTTTTCATTTTTTTATTATAGCAATTTCCCCGTGCCTGCACAGGCGGGGCAATTTTGGTATCCTATATTAGATATGAAATATTTTTATACCTTTATTTTTCTTTTTTCCCCCTTTTTTTCCGGCGCACAAGATTTGCAAACAGACGTGCAGGCGCGCCTAAACACACCCGCTTTGCAAGGTGCCTGGTGGGCGGGCGAAGCCGGATTTGCCGGCGAAGAACCTTTGTTTTCCATCCGTGCGGAACAACGCATGGCGCCGGCCTCCACCTTAAAACTGATTACCAGCGCCGCGGCCCTGGAAATTTTCGGCCCGGACTACCGCTTTGAAACCCGCCTGTATGCCAACGCCGCGCCGGACAAAAACGGAACCTTGGCGGGGGACCTGTATGTGCGCGGCGGGGGCGACCCGGCACTCGGCTCCCTGCGCCCCAAAGGCGGGGAAGATGCCGCCACCGTGCTGACCCGTTGGGCCAAAAAACTAAAACAAGCGGGCATACGGCGCGTTTGCGGCAACATTTATGCGGATGATTCCCTGTTTGAAGGTTTATCCGTCGGGCGGAAAGTGAATTGGGAAAATATGGGCAACTATTATGCCGCCCCGGTTTCCGCCCTGGCCATTGCGGATAATTCTTTCCGCATTTATTTTGATGCCCAACCCGTACACGGCCGCCGGGCGCGGGTGAGTGGCATCAAACCGCAAGTGCCCGGCGTGCAAATTACGTCCTTTGCCACGGCAGATGCGCTCAACCGCAAAGACAATACTTATGTGTACGCCGCCCCCGGCCAATACCAACTTACCCTTTACGGCACACTTCCGGCTGGGTTGCAGGAGTTTTCCGTAGCGGCGGCGCTGCCGGAGCCGGCGTTGTTTGCCGTGCAGTATTTCAAGCAGATTTTGCAGGAAAACGGCATTACGGTTGACGGACAGGCCAAAGTTTTATCCGCCGCGCCGGAGTACCCAAAAATGAACCTTTTATATACCCAGTATTCCGTGCCGCTTAAAGATATTTTGTATGTAGTCAACAAGCGCAGTTTTAATTTCTATGCCGAAATGCTCGCCCGCAATTTAGCCGTACACGCGGGCGAAAAAGGCACTATGGAAAACGGCCTTAAACAGTTGGAAAAATGGCTCCGCAGTAAAAATATTCCGCTCCAAGATGTAGTGCTGTATGATGCAAGCGGCCTTTCGCGCGATAATATGCTCTCCGCCCGCGCGCTGACCGGCACGCTAAACGCCATGGCGCAGAGCCCTTATTTTGAAACCTATTACCACACCCTTGCCACACCGAACGACCGCGGGGATTTACTGGTTTTGCGCCGCTTTTTGTCCCCGCAAAAGCGCATAGAAAACGTACGCGTAAAGGGAGGCACCATAGACGGCGTAAAGTCGCTCGCCGGATATGTAAAAAATGCAGACGGAAAATTAATCAGCTTTGCCTTTATAGCCAATAATTTGGACCACAAAGACGAATCCGTTTTCCGCCTGCACGAAAACATTATAAAGCTGCTGTTGGAAACCCGCAAAGACCCCAACCGATAACCGCCTGGGAAGGGTGCTTTTTCATGACCCTTTCATATCCGGCAGACCGCATTTCCCCTACAACAAAAATCCGCCCGGTGTAAAAACTTTCACACCGGGCGGATGATGAGGGTACGGTAAAATT
>CAKUDJ010000019.1 GCA_934644855.1 uncultured Elusimicrobiales bacterium | reverse complement strand
TAATTCCGGCGTGCGAATGGTGGTTAGCACCGCGTTTAACGTGGTAGATTTACCGGACCCGGTAGGACCCGTCAAAAAGATTAAGCCGTGCGGCAAATTGGCCGCTTCCATAAACAAGCGTTTTTGTTCCGGCTCAAAGCCCAGCTTGTCTACGTTCATTTCCCCGGTGCCTTTATCCAACACACGGAGCACCAGTTTTTCGCCAAATACTGCCGGGCAGACAGACACACGGACCTCAATTTTGCGGTTTTGGAATTGGATACCGAAGCTTCCGTCCTGCGGCAAGCGTTTTTCGGCAATATCCAGTTTAGACAAAATTTTAATACGGGAAATAATAGCCGAAATAGCATCTTTAGACGGTGGCGTGCGTTCATACAAAGAACCGTCAATGCGGAAACGCAAACTGACGCGTTCGTCAAACATTTCCAAGTGAATATCGGAGGTACGCTCCGTAATAGCCTGGCGCAAAATAGCGTTTACAATTTTAACGTATTGGGAGCTGTTGGGGCGGACGCGGTCCAAATCCAAATAGCCGGAGTTCAAATCGTCGTCGTCATCTTCTTCAACATTAACATCTGCCGGTTTGTTGGACGCATCGTTAATTACTTCTTCCAATAAGTCTTTATTGGAATAAAAAGAATCAATAACGCTTAACAGTTGGCTTTTGCTGGCAATAAACGGCTGCACCTGCTTGCCGGACATCATTTTGATATTTTCAATTAAAAAGACGTTCGTCGGGTCATACAACGCAATAGCCAACTCGTTGTCTTCCACAAACAGAGGAAGAATCATATTTTCACGCGCAAATTTTTCCGGGATGATTTCTTGCAGCTTTTGTTCTTTTTCCGGGCTTAAAATGCCGTTTTCTTTGGAAGCGTAGGGAATTGCAAAATGTTTGGAAAGACCAATCGTCACTTGGTTTTCACTTGCGAAACCAAACTTAACAATGGCATCAGCTAACGGCACGTTGCTCTGGCGGGAATAAAGCTCCGCGCTTTTGAGCTGCTTATCGTTAATAATGCCTCTTTCTATTAAAATTTCGCCTAACTGTTTTGCCATTTCCTAATCCCCCGCGAGGTGTGCCCGCTGCGTGTTGTCGTTAAACTCCCGCCCCCGCTATTAAAGCGGGGACGGGATAAAAAGCTCTTTTTACTCGGCCAGAATGGTCGGCGTAATAAAGATTACTAAGTCCGTCGTGGATTTGGTCTTTTCCTTGCTGGTAAAGAGCCAACCCAATATCGGGATGTCACCCAAAAGCGGTACTTTGCGGGTGGAATCCGTTTCGCGGGAGCTGAGCAAGCCCCCGATTACCACGGTTTGACCGTTTTTCACACGTACCAAGGTGGATACGGCGCGGGTGGTGGGGTCTTTCGTATTGCCGATACCGTCCGCCAAGTCGGAATAAGACGGCTGCACATACAAGGTCACATAGCCTTCGCGGTTTACCTGCGGGGTCACTTGCATCGTCAACCCCACGTTGGCTCTTTCGGAGCTTTCGGAAGTATAATCCCCGCTGCTGCCGGAAGAAGTGGTAAAACCTACGGTAGCTTGGGTGGTGGTCATAATGGTTGCCGTTTTGTTGTTTACGGTCACCACTTTCGGTTTACCCAAGTATTTGGCTTCCCCGCGGGTCAACAGGCTTCTGAGCACAATTTTGAAAGCGGAAAAGTCCAACAAGCCGCCTTCATCGTCCCCACCGCTAGAAGAAGAGCTGCTGGAACCGCCGCTGCTGCCGCCGGAACCGGAGCCGGAACCGGAACCAGAACCGGAATCCAAGTCTTTTTTGCTCGGGAAAATCCAGTTCCAACCATGCACGCCTTTACCGCGGATGTAATCTTCGGTCACTTTGCGTTTCGGGCCGGTAAAAGTGACTAAGGAACCGTCACTACCGCCGTATTCAAAGCCAATATTTAAGCCGCTGGTTTTGTTGACTTCCACAATTTGCGCTTCAATCAAAATTTGAGGAGGACGAATATCCAATTCCGCCAAAATATTTTCCACTTGCGGGAAAACTTCCGCCACATCCGTAATAATTAACTTATTGGTGCGCGGGTCTACCGCAATGCGCCCCACCGGGGAAAGCATACTCTTAATAATAGAGATAATTTCCGCCTGGCCGGAGTAGGCATCCTGACCGGAGCCGGCCGTAGCGCCGGTATCTTGCGAAATATTGCTGGACGAGCTGTAATTGCTCAAATTGCTACCGCTAGAAATTTGCGGCAGCACGCTTTGCATTTCGCTACTGGCAGAACCCATACCCTGCAAAGAAATATAGCTGAGCGTATAGATTTTGGTGATGGTGTCCGGCGCGTCGTTAGAGCGTTTGGTGACGACATAGCTTTCGCTCTTACCAATGCGTTGGTAGGTCAGCCCGTGTACGCGCAGCAACGTATCCAACGCTTCCCGCACCGTCACTTTCGTCAAAGATGCCGTCACTTTTTTGTTGGCAAATTCTTCGCTCATAATAAAGTTAATACGGGCTTGCGTGGTAATGCTGTTCAAGAACGCCGATATCGGCACGTTGGAAACCCTGATAGAAACAGTACGGTCCAACGGAGAAGCCTGTTCGGCTGTCTTATACAAATCGGGCTCCCCGGTCATTTTGACTGTCTCTTCCGCCGTCAGCGTGACGGTGTCATCGCTAGGGAGAGACTGCCGGGCCTGCTGCGCACTAACAGACGTAGCTAAACCCATGGCCAAAACCAAAGCCAGAAAACCTTCTAAACGATTTTTCATCTATCCTCCTGATTTGCTTTTTGTAAATTACTAAATTACTACAACTACCTTAACTGAACTCTCTTCTTAAATTTATGGCCTTTATACAAGAATATCACTTCTTCGTTGCGCACGTCTACAATTTTTGCACCCTTGTAAACCTTGCCCACCGTGTATATCTTATCGCCGATAAATACTTCCTTGCCGATAATACCGCCGATGCGGATTTTGTCGCGCACTTCAATAGTAGGGTCTTTCAAGCGCGCAAGTTCCAGTTGGCGGAGGCGTTCGGCTTCTTCGCGTTTACGGCGTTCTTCGGCCAGTTTGCGTTGGCGTTCCGCCTCCAACGCGGCCAAGCGTTGGCGTTCGCGGTATTGTAAGAGCAAGAAATCATCGGGCGACAAAGTAGGGTCCCGCTGGTTTTTGGGATTATAGACAATTTTATTTTGGTTTTCTTTCGCGGCTTTTTCGGCCACTTCATCCCGTTGGGTGACAAACCCTTCCCCGCTTTCGTCCACACCCGCCGGCATAGCAGGCACGGGCGGCATTTCCTGCGCGTGCACCGCCCCCAGGGCAAATACCGTTAAAAAGGCTATAAGCAGAATGTTCTTTTTCATTATTACTTACCCCCCTGGTCTTTGAATAATTTAGGCGCCAGTTTTTCTTTGGGGAACAAGGTATTAACCACTAATTTTATCTTATTTTGGCCCAACATATCCCCGTCGGTCAGTTTTTCCAAGCTAAAATCGGAAATACGCAAGTATTCCGGGCGGTTTTCCACCGAAGCTATCAACTGGGCAAACTGCAACCAAGTGGCATTACTGGACACTTCCAACTTAGCCAATGTATAGTTGGGGTTCATGGTGTCTTCCGCTTGCGTGCCGGATAATTGGGGCGTTAGCTTGGCTTGCGCAAACACATCCAAAACCTGCGTCATCAACCATTCGCTTTTAGAAGACATATCCGGGAAGCGCGGTTCCAACTCCAACAACCGTTTTTTGCTGGACACATATTCCTGCTCGTTGCTTTGTTGGGAGCGGATAGCCTCCATCTGCCCGCGGTAATTATTAATTTTCTGTTGGAACGTATTGTTAAAATAACGGAAGATTAAAAATACCGCTACCACTACAACCAGTTGTTTGGCAAACAATTTTACATTGCCTTCTTCCAACACCAGTTGCATATCCTTAAAGCCTTTTTCTATGGAGGCTTTTATTTTATTCACTTGTGTATTAGCGGACATATTTGTTCTCCCCTTGGCCACATTCCAAAGAGAAAGTGGTTTCTTTTGAGCCTTTTTGGACGGTATCATCCCGGCGGCGTTTAGCAGCCTCTCCGCCCGCTTCCTGCACGGAAACATCTTGATACGAGATTTTAGCTTCTTGGCCGCAAATGGAATGTATCAAGGGCATATCCATCAGGGCGCGGCGGTATTTATCACCCAGGGCCAAATCGGCCTGACCGTCCCCGCCCGACTTAATAGAACCCGTCAGCTTAAACGAGCGTGTGCGGCCGGATTCCGGCGGGAATTTATCTTTATATTCCATTTTGGTAATCCATATTTCCGCCGGGATAGTATCCACAAATTCCACCAATACGGGTGTAATCGGGTTGCTCTTTAAGAAGGTTTCCAAGTTGGAATTTTGGTTCTTAATTTGCGTTAAGTTATTGGAAATTTGGGAAGCCGTTAAGCCTTCAAAATCCTTAACCGGGTTAGCGTTTGTGGCTTTGACTTGTTTGAGTTGCATTTCCGTTTTTTGCACGCCAAAATAGCTTTTTACAATCATCAGCAGGAAAACCACTACTACCAAAACGGCCAGTTTCCACGCCATCAGCGCCGCATTAAACTCATAATCACTCAAGCGGGTACCTTTTACAAAATCCAAATCCGGGGCTTTGGAATCATAGAATTTGCCGCTGGCCCCAATGGCGGAAACTTCCCCCGCCGATTTGGTTTCAATCCCATACACTTCGGACAAATTCCATTTGCGCACCGGCTTTTTGGAATCCGCTTCCAACGCGGTAATCCAGTTATCTACGTCATGCCCCACAATAACGGCTTCTTCAAAGGGGTCTTTTTCCAACTGTTTGGCAATAAATTCCGTGCAGTTGGTAATTTCAAAACGGCGGCGTTCGGCCGGTAAAGAGCCGGAAATTTCCACCTCGCGCAACAACACGGGTGCGCCTTCATTCAAAAACACAAAACTGGCTAAATCTTTCCCGAAGAAAGAATAAATGCGGCCCCCGTTGCCAATGGCTTCTTTATCGCTGGCGTCAAACGCCCGGCTTAAAGAGAGCACCGACGGCTCCGCCGATACCATTTCCAACCCTGCCGAGTGCAAGCCCTTGGCCAAGCGTTCCAAAATAATTTTACTGGTCATGGCAAACACCACGCCCATCTTTTTTTGCTTGGTGGCGGCGGTTTCAAATTCGTACACATGGTAGGCATATTCGCCTTTTTCAAACGGGAAGTGGATGTACTTACGCGCTTGCAAAGGAATACTGGTTTTCCAATTTTTGCGTTCAATTACCGTAGGGATTACAAAATGGCGCAACAAACAAAACGGAGAAGCCAAGCTGACCACCACTTTGTTGGTTTTCCATTTTTTGCGCTTGGCCACTTTGGTTAAAGCTTCCAACCAATTATCCATTTGAAAATAGGCTTCGTTCAAATCCAACGGTTTAAGTTGTGAGCGGTCCACATCACTTACAGGTACGCGCAGGAGGGACTCCAGTACGGTCCCTCCGTCCTTTTGGGAACTTTGCGCAATATACATTTCATCCAAGCTGATATACAGGCCCAAACAATCCGGGTGAGCCTTCATGTTTTGGCCAATCAGCGTTTCCGCAAGTTTAGAATTAGCAAGGTTAAAATTGGGCATGGCTAAAAATCCTTATTGTTGGGCGGATGAAGTGTCGTACTGGTCGTACGGCATATCATACGGGTTATTATTGGCGGTAGTGCCATAAGGGTCGGCCGCGGTACCGGCTGCGGACGCATCATACGGATTGGCCGTAGTGGTGGTTTCCGGGGCGCCATAGGCACTGGGGTCCGTAGGCATGGGCGAAGACGCCGCATTATCCAACGCACCGGCCGGCAAGGTTTCTTCGTAAATATTTACGGTAGACTTGTTGGTCGGGCCTGTGGTGCTTGCCATGTCCGCATGGGCGGCTTCGCTGTCGGCGGCGGAGTGGCCCCCTTTCATTACACGGCCGGGTTTCGTCCACAAGCGGGCCGTTTTATAGTTGCATTTGGTGCAGATGGATTTTTCATCCACCGCGGCTTTTTGTTCACCGCATTTTACCTTTACACGTCTTCTTAAAGTTTTCTTTTCGCCGGTGGAATCCGTGACGGTCAACACAAAAGTATATTTACCGCATTCCAGTTCCGGCCCGATAATCCCCTTGCGGGCGTTCCACAAAATTTGGTGGTAAACCGGGGCAAAGCCTTCCAACTGGCGCACAATATAGTATTTGCCGTCGTTGGCGTGCTGCACTACTTGGAAAGTCCAGTTAGATACGGGGTTTACCGTTTCAATTACGGAGAAATCCACCGCAAACGCTTCCCCTTTAGAGGGGTCAATTTCGTTAGAAACCGGCACTACCGCCATGCTGAGCAGCGGTTGTTTGGAAATTTGGTTCGCCTGCGCCATAGCACCGGGCAAGGCGGAATCAAAATCAAACACAATGGAAAGGCCTTCCAAATTGGCAAATTTAGCCGGGGGTTCCTGGTCATACAGGCCCATATTGTAGCTGATTTTGCCGGAAGAAATACCTTTATGTATAAAATAAGAGTTCAAGGCCATGGCTTGGCGGATGCCGCCCAAAGTGACATCATCCGTATACGAACCGGCGGGCAAAATAACATAGTTAGCACCTTGGGTCAAAGCCATTAAGGAATAAATATCGTCCAACAACGGTTGGGCAGACAAATTAAAACGGGTACCTTGGAAAATCACATCACCGTCAATATCAATGGCATCCGGCAAATCATTGCGGAAATAGATGCGCACCCCTTTGGTATTGCGGATGCGTTCAATAACGGCGGTTTTCATGCTTTCCAACTTTTGTTGGCTATACAGTTCGCGCGCTTTCAAGGCATCGGGAGAGGTTAAATCCGTATAGGTGGAATTGGCCGAAGGAGCGGCGGTTTGCCCGTCCGTTTCGGCCTCGGCGGCCTGTTGTGCCCCGGCATAGGCGGAATCCGCATACGCAATAGGCGCAGCGGCTACCGTTTGGGCGGCGGAACCGGCCTCGTTGGCGGCATTTTGCGCAGCAGCTTGGGCCCCGTCCGCAGTATTTTGGGCGGAAGCTTGCGTTTCTTCCAACGCGGCTTTGGCATCCTGCTTGGCTTGGGCGGCCGCACCTTTGGCGTCTTCGGCCGTCTGTTGGGCGGCGGATTTAGCATCCTGCGCTACGGCGTCAGCCACCGCACGGGATTCCACGCTGGCTTCGGCAATATCCTCCGCAGCGGCGGAGCGCTGCAACAACATATCCTGCTGGGCTTTTGCTTCGGCGGCGGTTTGTGCGTCAGAAAGGCGTTTTACTTCCCCTTCCTTAAAAGCGACATCTACTTCTACCGGGTTTTGGATACCGCCAACGCGGTTATGAATCATGTTGACGTATTTGTTAGCCTCGGCCACCTGTTTGCGGTTGCCGGAAAGCAGCACGTCAATAAAATACTCCATGGCTTCGTCGTTCTTTTCCTGCTCAAACAACGCTTTACCCTTTTCCAGTTGTTTTGCCGGCGAAGGAGCCGCAAACAACGGTGTATTATCACCCACGAGTGATAAGAACATAAAAGCAGCAACCAAGGTTGCACTTAAATATTTATTTATTTTTATCATAGATTCACTTGCCCTTGTATTAAAGGTATCCTTTTTATACACATTTACAACACAACAGATAATAGAATTATAGCAATTTAGTTGCGTTTGTAAAGCTATTTTTTATTCCTACTCTGCCGCCGGGCCCCCGCAAACTAATTTTTACCCAAAGCCGCCAAGCGTTTGGCGGCGGTGGCGTTTTCCGGATAATAGAACAACGCGCTTTTTAAGTAATAGGCGGCATCATCCGGCTGCTCCGCCCGGTATAATAAAGAAGACAACGCCAAATTGGCCGATAAATCTTCCGGGTGTTCCTTCAGTACGCCTTCCAATAATTCCTTAGATTTTAAGGCATTTCCCGCCTGATTAAAATACAACGCCAGTAAAATAGGGCCGTTTGTATCTTTGGGGAAATCTTTTATATAGGCTTCAATATCCGTGCGCAATTTGCGCCGGCCGGAAACGGATTGGCTCCAGTAATTGGCCGCTTTGATATGCAAATCCTGTATTTTTTGCGCCTGGGCGGCAATAGGGGGAAGTTCTTCCTGCGTTTTTTTATAGAGGCGTTTTAAGTTGTGCAGCAGCGTGCGGTCCAAGGTATCTGCCGTCAGCCCGCGCTTATACAAGTTTTTGGCAAATTCCGTTTCGTCCCGCTTTACATAAATATCACCCAAATTGGTCCATAACTCCGCCGCATACGGGAACAAATGCACCCCGCGGTCTAATAATTTCAAGTTATCGTCATTGGCATAAATGACATCTTGGCGGATGAGGGAACCCAACATCACATACGCGCGCAAATTAAACGGACTTAATTTTAAGTGTTCCGTTAAATAGCGCACGGCTTTTTCTTCTTCCCCCGCGCCCAACGCGGCCAAAGCGGCGTTAAAATACACCTCGTCATAATAGGCCGCCGCAGAGAGTGTTTTTTCGTATGCGGCTAGCGCGTTTTTATAATCATTTTGTTGCAAATACGTATTACCCAAACGCAAACCCGCCTCCGTATTGGCCGGATAGAGCGCCAACGCGCGGGCGTAGTTGGGTTGGGCTTCTTCTATATGGCCGGACGCCTGCAATTTAAGCCCCTCATAACCGCGGAAATAGCTGCAAAGCACCAACCCTTGCCACACAATTACCGCACCGCAAAACGCCAAAACGGCCAGGCCTACGGTTTTTGTCACGGGGTTGACGGTAATAGCCACGGTACGGTCTTCTTTCCCCACGCCGCTGACTTCCGCCCCGACAAACCACCAAAAGATAAACGCCGGCACCACCGCGTGCAAGGAGATGTTCAGCATATTATCCACCAACATACCCAAAATACCGCAGAACAACGCCTGCAAGAGCTGTTTTTTATCCCCCTCTTTTTTATGGGAAGCAAAATCCCTTACCTCTAAAAACAGCACCATAAACATAAACAGGAACAGGCCCACTCCCACAATACCGCCTTGGGCCAGTTGGAAGAAGACCTCGTTATGGGGCGCGTTGGTGCGGGCTTTTAATTCCCGCAGGTTGGGGTGTTTTAATAAGGTTTTGTATTGGTTTTGGGCAAACGCCATTTGAAAGTTGCCCAATCCGGCCCCCATAACCGGGCGGGACAAAAAGATTTCTTTGGAAACATCCCACATAAACAAGCGTTGGTGGAGAGATTGGAAAATGTGGTCTTTATCCACATCCAACGTAAAATTGGACGGAGTCACCCGAGAAAGTTCTTCCGCGCGGGCCGCTACGGGGCTTTTGGAGCCGCCGAAGTAAGCCGACCCGTACAATACCCCAAACGCCAGTAAAACAAGCAAAAACGCGCGCAAACGGCGGCTCCAGACCAAACTGCGCAGGGAGCCGAACATCCACATCATAATAAACCCGCACGCCGCCCCCAACCAACAGGAACGCGCCAACCCGAAAGACAAATACAGTAAATATACTAGGGTTAAAAAGCCGTAAACAAGCATATCCTTTTTGCTTTCCGCACGCAAAAAGTAAACGGCAATAGCGGGAACCAACATGACTACGG
>CAKUDJ010000018.1 GCA_934644855.1 uncultured Elusimicrobiales bacterium | reverse complement strand
ACCATAGAGTATGTCCTTATGTTGGGGACGGTACTGGTCATTTTGTCCGCTTTTATAATGGCATTTAACAAAGATATTGTCCGTATTTTCTTTTCTTTTATTGGGATGTTATTAGGGTACTAAATATGTTCAGCCAATGGGGGCGGGCCGCCGTAAAGGCCGTGCAAAACAACCGCGCGCAAATACTTTTGCCGGCGGTGCTTTTGGCTCCTATTTTTATTTTGGTTATTTACCTGTTGTTTGAAACTTCCAAAGTATCCATGTATAAAATCCGCAACCAGTTTGCGTTGGATAACGCCGCATACAGCCAAATATCCTCGTTGTCCACCTACTTAAACGCTTTGGCATACACCAACGGCAATATGCCCTACCGCGTTATGAAAAGCTATAATAGCGATTTTTTATCCCCCAAGGGCGCGGCGGGCTCCAAGGGGCAGTATACGGTGTTTGATGTATTTTATCAGGCGGGGGCTTTCCCTGCGTTGGGGCCCAACCACGGCATGGGGGCAGGCAATAACCCCAATCCGGCCCCCGCGTCTAACGATTGGAACTATGCGTATTACCAGGGCCGCCGCAAAAACTGGGGCAAGGAGTTTCCCACGGCCTCGGCGGATGAAGACGACCATTATGTGCTGACCAGTAAAGAAATTGCCGACAGCAACTTCTTCCCGTCCACCACTATTGGTATTCCGGCGCTCAAGCAGTATATTACGGTGTATTTGCTGTTGGGGCAAATTTACCAATCGCAGACCTTCTCTTTTGTGGATACGTCCCGCAACGCCCGTATGTTCCGGGAAGCCTATTATGCCAACTCCCCTTCTTGCAAAAGCCAATCCAACTGCGCGCGGGACAGCGCCGCCACCATGGCGGGGTATTTGCATAAAATTTCCGCCAAACCGTTTGAAATTGATAAAGTGCGTGCGTATTTTTCCGAAGACTTCGGTTCGTCTATGACAGACGCCTACCCGGTGGATTTGCTGCTGTCAAAAGACGTCAACCGCCCGCTCTTTCAGTTTGCGTATTTGTCGCCGGAATCCCGGGAGGGCCTTAAACAATTACGCAACGGGATTATTTTGCAGCAGCCTTACCAACTGCCGCTGAACAATTTTGATATTAATTTAACATTTAAGTATAAACCCAAAGTGCGTACCCAGGTGGGGGTCCAATGCCCGCGCAGCAGCAATAACTGCGTGTGGCCCAACCCGCTGCCTAAATATAGTATCCGGATGAAACCCTAATGATGAACTTACACTTTCTCCGCCGCCGTTCCGGCCAGGCCACTACCGAGGTGGTGCTGTTGTTCCCGCTTTTTGTTATTTTTGCTATTTTTATTATTAAAATTTTCGGTTTGTTGGTACTCAACCAAAAAATGGAAATTGCGGCTTTTTATGCGGCGCGCCGCTTTCAGCTGCAATCGGGCGAGGCGGACTCCATGCAAACCTGGAACAAACGCTTTTTGGAACAAGATATTAAAAAAAAGGTGGAAGATTACTTGGGCTTTAACAATGCGGGTATGCGCACCTTTTTAAGTTTGAACCGCTTAACATTGGATATTAACCCCTCCGGCACCTGGACGGTTGTGCAATTAACGGCGTATACAAAACCGCCGCGTATCCGCTTTTTATGTAAATACGATAAATTTGCCGTTTGTAAGAATGATAACCGCTGTTTCCGCGGGTATGAATACCTGTGCGATACCGGCGGCTCCATTAAGGTTGAAAAAATTGTAGGCAAGAATGACCGCGTAATCCCGTATGTTCAGCCGGATTAATGCGTAAACCCTTGACAATGGCCTTTTGGTTGCCTATACTAAAGGTAGCACCTTTTGGGTGCCTCAATTTGAAACTCTGTGTTTGGGCGCATACTTTTTAGGGTATGCGGGCCGACAGGAGTAATTTTTATATCATGTAAAAGAGGGAATTATGTTTAATTTTAAGCTTTCTGGCGGTGGGATGGGCAAGGTGTTCAACAAGCTCAACCACATGGATAAAAAACAAGCATACACCTATGGGGCCATAGGGGTAGTGTGTTTAGTGGCGCTCTTAACGTTGGCCGGGTTGGCCGGCGGCGGGGCGGATGACTCTTTGGATAATTTGAACGCCCGCGGGTATGACTTGGCACAAATGCCCTTCTTAAGTGACGAGGCGGAAAACTATTTACTGGCCTCTAAATACCCGGATATGAAGAACAATAATATCAGCGCTTTGTATTCCCCGGCAGATAAAAAAGAACGCCAGGAAGAAGATGCTAAAGAGGCGGAAGAAAGCGGTTCTTCCGCCGATTCTGCGTCCGCCGATTCCGGCAGTTATAATTCGTCCTCTTACGGTAGCGGCGGCCGTACGGGGCGGCGCGGGCGGGGGGCTCCCACGCAAATCGGTTCTTTTTCCGCCAGCGGCTCCATGGCCTCTGCCAGCGGGGGCAATACCTCCGCCACTTACGGCGGTAATGTGCGGGGGGATTTTTCCCCGTTCCAAAGGGATAGTAAAGGGGAAGTGGCGCCTTTTAAGCCGCAAAACGCCCGGCAGGCTTTGACCCGTTTTAATGCGGCCAGCCGTGCGGCGGCGCGTGGAGATAATAAAACCGCGGATTCCCGCAAAGCCTTGTTAGGGGCACAGGTAGAAGGTGGTTTTGGTACGGATTCCAACGGCGTGCCGTTGGGGGAAAGCAAAGGAATTAATTATGATGAGGCCCAATCAGCCGATTTGAGCGGTTTGGATGATACCATGGCCGAAAAAGCCCAAGAAGCCCGCGATAAAAAAGAAGCCGAAAAATTGAACGACGGGGAGAGCTTTTGGAGTATGTTGCGTGATAAAGCGGTGGATATTGGCCTAAACTTAGTGCAACAGTGGGCGGGCAATAAAATCAACCAATTGGAAGCCAACGCGCAAGCAAAGAGTAGAGCAAAAAACAAGGCAATATCCGAGTTAGGAAAGGATGCGAAGAATATGGACCCGGCCAAATTCCAAGAAAAATGGGGAAATATAACCCAACAAGAAGCGTTGGAATACTGTACTTGGCGTAGCGGTAAAAGAGCCTATCGTAAAAGCCATGGCACGGATGGTATCCCTATGGGCCGGACCGAGGCGCGCGAAAAATTTAGCGGTTGGGGAAATACCATTGAAAGCAGTACGGTATATTTGGGGTTGAGAGACCGCTACCAAGAGGAAAGCTCCGGCCGTTGGGGCGATTATCTTAAAGATACCCCCAGATGTCCCGATTCTCAAAAGTATGATAGTAAAACCGGGAAGTGTGTGTAATCGTTTTATTGGGAGGAATTTATGAAAATCTTACAATTACTGATGGGCCGTGTGGGTAAAGCCACGCTTACCACCACACAAGCAATAGTAGCTTCTGCCGCCGTAGGTATCGGCGGCGTGGCCGCATGGCAAATGTTGGGGGCGGATTCCGGCGCGGATAACGCCTTCAACTCTTTGGGCTACCAACAGGACGAAGTGGTTTATGTGTCTTCCTCCACCAGCGGCCAATACGGCCGGGGGGAAAACCAACAATCCGCTTTCCGGGCCGCCCCTTCCAAAGCAATAGAAATGCAGCAGCGGGAAGCAGAATTTTTGCGCCAACAGGAAGCCGAACGCGCCGCGGCCGAACGTGCCCGGTACGAAGCGGATACCCGGGCTTCCGGGCCGGAGGCTGCCCCCTTGGGGAAACTAAACGAAGGCTTGGGAAACAAAAGAATGGAAGCCATGACCCCGGAACAAATCAAGGCCATGCAAGAGGCGGCTTTGCAACAAGCGAAAGATGCTGCCGCCGCCGGTAAAGCCAATGCGGATGCTGCCGCTTTAGCCGCGGCCGCCGGAGTGCAAGGCGCGGCGGGGCGCAACGGCACTTTTTCTTCGCGCGGGATTTCCATGCCGGGCACTTCTTCCGGCTCGCCCGCTTTTGTAGGGATGCCCGGCAGCGTGGATTCCGGCAAAAACGGCAAACGCTCCGATTCTGCCCCCGCCATTAGCGGTACCGGGCGTGAAGGGGCCGCTGTGCCCAATAGCCGCAATTTGCGTGCCCGTGCCAGTTTTGGGGCGCAAGTAAAAGACGGCAAAATTTCGCGTGATTTTAACAGTTTGGAATTAATGGCCAAACGCTCGGCCGAAATTGCCGGCAACGCCTACCGCGCTTCTAACGAAGCCGGACGCGCCTTGCTGGCCAGTACGCGCAATTCCGGCGGGATTACCTTAAACGGGGGCGAAGTCAGCACCGGGCAGGGGGCCTCGTCGGATGACTATGGGGATGTTTCCGGCTCTTTACGCGGTTTAGGGGCCGCCATGAATAATTTAACGGACCAGGAAATGGACTTTAAGGAAGCGCGTAAATCCCTGCGGAAAAACTTTTGGGGCTTACTGGCGGCTACTATTGCGTGCATAGGTTTTACCGTTCCGTTCCTGGGTTGGTTATTCTTCAAAAAAGAATTCAAACGCTATTTGAAGAAAGCTTCTAAATTTAATGAACTGTACGGGGACCGCAGCCATACCGGCCGCAAATACGGCAATTTGGTTAAAATCTTAAAAACGGCGGCCAAAGCAGGCGCCGGCGGTTGGTTGATTTTAACGGTTAGATTTATCCCGGCTTTGTTTAAGAGTTACGGGCAGAAGCTCACCAAGTCTGACCTGAAACACGGGCGGGGCGAGGAAGCCGGGCCGGATGTGGGCGTGGTGCATGGTTCCCCCAATCCCGGCGGCAGCACGTTAAACGTGCAGGAAGGCCTTTCTGCCAGCGACGTCTCCCACCGCGAGATGGAGCGTTCCTACCGGGACTATAAAAAATAAGGGGTTTCTATGCAAGATGAAGAAATTTTAACGCCCGAAGAATGGCGTAAATTAGACCGCATGAGCCACATTTATTTGTTGCTCGGATTGGTGGCGTTTGGGGCCATGTTGTTTTTTGGAATGTCTTATTATTCCTTATCGCAAGATTTGCAGCGTAAGCAGTTGGCGTATGAGCAACGCCAGGAAGCTACACAAAGATTGCAGCGTTGGGCCTCTAGTCAGCCTAAAGCGGCCACGGCGCCAAGCCAAACGATGAATTTTATGGACCAACTGCGCTGACGGTTGGCAATAAAAACGGAGGGATTTATGAACTTGTTTACTTTCTTAAAAAGTAAATCCGGCAAATTTGTACTGGGCCTGCCGCAAAAAATAGTTTTAACGGCCGCTTTGGGCGGCGCGGCAGCGGGCGTGGTATATTTGGGCAGCGGGGACGGCCAACCGGCCGATAAAACCCCTACGCGTGCGTATGTAATGGGTCAAACCGGCCGTCATGCGGGGGAGGATGCCTCGCAATTCGGGCGGGAAAACACCATTAATATTGCAGGCGCCCAAGGTATTACCAGCGCCAACAGCTCCGACGGTTCCGGCAGCGGATATGATTGGGCCGGTGCCGATGCCAGCGTGGCCGCCGTGGACAGAATCGGTTCCGGGCGCGCGGGGGCTGCCAATGTGGATGGCATTCATCCTCCGGCCCGCGGTGCTTCCGGCCGCAACGAAGGCCTGGGCGGTAATGCCGGGGGCGTTGCCGTGGGTGGCAAAGTGCAGGCGAACGGAAATGCCTTAAATGCCGCGGCCACCGCGGGCGGTTCCCGGGCGGCTGCCGTTGCTCAACGCGGGGTGATGGCAACGGCTTCCGGCGGAGTAAGCGGAAACACTTTTGGCGGTCCTGCCCGTGCCGGGCGCACCGGCGGGAATATAAACCGGAGCGGTAATTCCTTAGGGTCTGTGGACGGCTACAAAATTTCCGGCGCTATGCCGCAAAGCTCTGTGGCTTATGCCGGTGCCAAAATGGGGCAAGGTTCGGCAAACTTTGGTGACCCGCGCAGCGTGAGAGCCGGGCGCGGTATGCAATCGGGCGAAGGCCGCACTTTAAGCCAAATTGCCAAACGCTCGGTGGAAATTTCCAGAAACGCACACCGCGCCGCTAACGAAGGCAGCCGCGCCTTTTTGGCCAGCTCCCGCAACTCCGGCGGTATTGCATTGGCTAGCGGGGAAACTCTTTCCGAAGGGACGGGTTCCGAAGATTTTTCCGCCCCTACGTTAGGCTCCATCGGCAAGGCAGAACAAACCTTAAAAGACGCCACCTTGCGTGAATTGCAGCGCAAACAACACCGCCAACGCTTGATGCGCTCTATGATTGCGTTGATTTTCTTAACCATTCCGGCGATGTTTGCCATTACCGCTTTAATGCACACCGCCAGAACAGCCGTTCCTTTTAATACTTGGGCGGCAGTTGCCGCTATTGCATTAGGGGCTATTATGATTGCCGCTATCGGTGTATTTATGGCGGATGCTATCAAATATATGAAAAAATGGGGCGGTTCCGGCATTACCACGGCCAGTATGTTTGTAGGCCCTGCGTTGGCAGGTTTAATTGCTATTTCTTACTTAAAATCCGTGGGTACGTTTGTGAACGGGTTGGCTAGTAAAATTAACGGTATTTTTGGTGGCGGTGTGGTCGGCTCTGTGTCGGCGGTGGGTACTGCAATGGGTGGCGGACAGCAGCTTATTCAAGAAACAAAAGCCTTGGGGCAAGATAGCGGTTCTTCCACGGATAAAGCGGACCAAAAATTGGATGGTAATAAATAATGCCCAGTAAAGCTAACTTAAAATTTAGGCGTTTTTGCGGGATTGTTCTTTTGGCCGTCATAGTGCTGACTTGTTTTTCTATTTGGCTCTATTTTGATGCCCAATACAAACAAGCCACGCGCGAGCTGAACGAATATCAAACCCAAAAACAAGAGCGCCTGGAGCGCGAGCAGCGTTTCCAAAAGTTCCAATGGGAACACCGCACCCGCCCGCAAAACGGCCCGGGTGCCTATTAGGAGTTTTAACGTATGGTAGACCAACTGCCCCCGAATTTAACCCCGCATACAGGGGAAAATAAAACCCAACCCCCGCAAGGCAACCCTTCGGGGGCGGTTGGTGTTTCTGCTCCCGGGGAAGTAAACCCCGCGTCTGTGCCGCCGGGCCGTCAGCCGCTTGCGCAGGCGCAAACTCCGCCTAAAAAGAAACCGTTGTTTTCCAAAAAAATGTATGCGCTGCTGCTACTGCTTTTGTTGTTTTTAGGGGTAAGCAGCGTGCCGAATGTAAAAAATATTCCCGTTTTGTCCGCCTTGGCCCGCGCTATGGGATATAGCGAGGAGCAAATGGCGTCTATCTCCTTCTTAAAAGCGTTGTTTTACTGGGCTGATGACGAGCGCGGCCCGCAAGCCCGCCAGGAAAAAAACGCTTATTTTGTATTTGCCGCGCAACCGGGCCGCTTTGACGCGTTATCCCGCGGTGCCGGGGCATACGGCGCGGTGGGGGGCGGAACTTCTGCCTTGATTGATATGCGCGCGGTAAACGCTTCCTTGCAGGGGCAAGGCAAGGCCGCAGACAGCGTGAAAGGGGTTTCCAAAACCGGGGCGGATGAAGACAAGGCCAAAGGCGTGCGTTTTAATAACCGGGGCCAGTTAAATGCGTTAAGCCAAGACGCCCAAGCCTCCGCCAAGGTTCAGCCGGATATGTATTACGGGGCGGATTCCAACGCCATTGTGCGGGACCCCAAAAATGCGTATAACGGCAGCGCGGATTTGAAAAAATTAAAAGCCAATATTGTGGGGTCTGTCCATTCGGATTGGAAAAACGATATTTTGAGGAAAGCCATGCGCGAAGAAACCGTGACGTTGGATAAAAAACTGGGCGGTGCGGGGGCGGCGTTATTGAATTTGGGCAATTCCCGCGGTGCGGTGGCGGACTTCCGCTATGTGTGGCTGACCAGCCAGGCGGCCGCGCGCGCCAAGCAAGTGCCGCTCAAAAAAACATTGGCAGCGGCGGGGATGATAGGCGCCGAGATGCCGCAAAAGATTTTTACCTCCTCGGGCGGGATTGCCATGGCCGGGTTGGAGGCGGATGATGTGGTGGCGGATGTGGGCAACGCCAAATTGCAGGAAAAACGCCAAATAGAATGTGAGCAAGCCTCCAAAGCGTACGGCGGGGAAATTAACAATACCGTAAATGATGTAAAAAGAAAAGTAAATGCCCTGCAAGGCACGTTCCCTAATTTCCCGGCCGATTGCGATAAGCCCGGCAAGGTTTCCGCATGGCGCACGGCGTTGGCGGATGTGCGCAATTCGTGCAAAAGCGTAAAAGGTAATTACGATAAACTGAACGAAAAATGTATGATGGAATTTACCTATAAACAAAACCGGGAAGGCCAATGCACCACGCTTAATTTGGATGATAAACTGGATGAATTTGATAAAGCCTGTGCGGAATACGCCAAATATCAAAATGATAAACAGGCCGCCGAGGACGAAGCCAAACGCACGGGCGAAGATGCCAAGGAAGTAAATTTGGAAGACTATGTGCCCAACCCGGAGCAATTTTCGGACCAAGAAGTGACGCAAAGCGTGCAAGGCACGTTTAATATCCCGGTGTGGGGGGGCAGCGGCAACTCCAACCCCAATGATTTCTTCCCGGAGACGAACCTTTCGGACACGAAAAACTGGAGCTACTTGGACGAAAATAACTAAAAGCGCAAATAAGTAAAAAATAGGCCTTGATTATTTACGTTTCAGTTGCTAACATATTAGTATAGCCGTAAGGTGTGCCCGGTTCCGGCCGGGGTAGTATAGCAGTACAATTTGCAAGCGTGTAAGGTTGTGTAATTGGGAACCGTTAGGTTCGGCAATTCCAGCCTGGTTTATATTTATACGCAAAAGAATTTATTTTTTATAGGAGGCATTTATGCCAGAGGAAAAGAAAGAGAAAAAGTCTATTTTCCCTATCTTTGGTTCTTCTGCTAAAGAAGAGAAAAAAGACAGTTTTACCTTTAGCGATAAGATAAAGAACAGCAAAACGGCTGCTCCGTCTTTCGCTAACCGTATTTCCTCCAAGATTGGGAGCAACGGCCGCCCGAAAAAGACGCTCTTTGAGCGGACCAAACGTGATGCGCCGTTCTTCATTGCCGCATTAGTGGCGCTCTTGTTGCTGCCGTTTTTGTATAAATACAGCGGCCAAGTGAACGAAGAACCTGTTATTGCCCCGTCTAGCGAGGAAACGGCCTTTGACCCCGAACGCTACGGCTTTGATACGGCCGTGACGGACCCGGACGGTCAAATTGCCCAGCTTTCCGCGCGTGACCCGCTGAGCCTGATTAAAGGGTTTGGCTCGGGAGAGGATGACGCTTCTTCCGCGGGTGATTCTATGGAAGATTACGACCGCAGCGGCCTAGGCGACAGTTCGTCCGGCGCTGCGTACTCTCCCAGCGCTTCCAATACGGAAACGACCACAAATATTTACAGAAGAAAGGCGGCCCCGGCCACCCGTGCCGCGTTCCGCCGTTCTGCTACTAAAATTAAAGAAATGGGCCGCGCGCCTATGGCTAGTGCCGGCGGCGGTTTGAACGTCACCCCGTGGGGCGGCAGTTTGAAAGGCGCCGCTAAAAAAGTGAGCGCTTCCGGCCCGCGCAACGCACCGAAGCCGGTATCTTTGCAGCCCTTGCAAGCGGCGGGGAAACCTTCCCGCGGTTATTTTGGCATGAATAATGCGGCTCTGGCTCGCCATTCCAAAGAGGCAATGACCAAAGCCAACGCTATGCAAGCCTTGCGTGACGCGCAGTTTGCGCCTATCAACCCGGGCCGCATTGGCGGTTTGACCGGGACGGGCGGCCGTCACGGCGGCGGCGCGAGTGACTTGAAACACGGCTTTGGCTTTAACAGCATTAAACCGTGGTGGTGGGATTTGATG
>CAKUDJ010000017.1 GCA_934644855.1 uncultured Elusimicrobiales bacterium | reverse complement strand
GCTTAACTTCCGTCGGCAGCAAGCGCGGGCGGGCGTATAAATTATCGGGCGAGGGCTTTGCAAGGGCCGCCGTTCTGGCCGAAAAAATTGCCCAGGACCTATAAAACGGCATATTCCCCGTGCGGAGCCGGGCACTACACGCCCCACAAAAAAACTAATCCTTTTTTATAGTTTATACGCTATAAACGGCTTATATTCCCGCCTGAAAGACTTTGATAAAATTTAAGTATGTCCCCTAAACAATTTCTTTTAACAGGCGTAAGTTGTTGTTGCGCCTGCTTTTTATGGGTTTCCGCACACGCCGAAGTATACCGCCCTGCCGAGTATAAAACCAAAGCCAGCACTCCCTGGCGCCGCCCGCAAGAGCGCCGCGTGGAAGTTTCCGCCGGGGGTGTTTATCACGCAAACGCCCTTAAAACAGAGAACGGCTCCCGCGTGGGGAAAGATGCTATTATATGGAATGCCTCCGCCGGGGTTTGGCTGAACGATTGGCTGATGTTGGGCGCGGAAACTGCCCGTTGGACGGACCGCGGCAACTGGTTATTTAGCGATATTACCCAACAGGAAACCGGGGGATTAATCAAAATAAATTTAACGCCGCAAACCATCCCTCAACAATATATTTTTGTAAGCTACGGCCGCCGGAATTGGCAATACGATATGCGGATGTTGGGCCACCAAAAAGGCAATACCGCTTATTACCGCGCCGGAATGGGGGTGGAGTGGGCGCCCGTAAAGCATTTGTTATTGGGCCTGGAATGGCGCCTTACCCACCTGCCGGATACCCAAATGGGCAATTATCTAAAAACCCGCTCTTGGGAAAACGCCGCCGCCCTGCGCGCAAGCATTATATTTTAGGCAAGTGGGGGGAAAAGGCAAATCCCAACCGGGAAGCTACATCACACCTAGGGGCCGCACCCTAATCACACCTAGGGGAAGAACCGTATTTCACCACCCCGGGGAACGCGCTATATGCCCCCAAAAGCCCTAAAATGCCCCCAGGCGGGGCGATACAGCGTTGCGGGGGGGGATAGGGCCTGCCCACGCGCCCCGATAATCTACCCGCTCTTAAATCCACCCCCCGGCATTAAGACCAATCATTACTAAACCTGTAAGGGGGGCCCAAATAAGCCCGCAACCCCAAGAGGTGCGCCGCTTGATTTGGGGCTCCTTCTTAACCCCGCGCGGCACGGCCACCGTAAAACGCGGGAAGGAAAATCAACACGCCATACGTACCCAAAAAATCTGTTCCGGTTCCGGCTCGCCGCCGCAGTAAAACTCCGCGAGGGGAAAGAGAAAGGGGAAAAGCAGAAAAACATATTTAGTTAATCTTGTAAATTTTGCAAGATAATAAAGCTATAAAATATAAAAATTGTAAAGAAATGCAAAAAAATAAAAATCAGCTCTAATTTTACAAAAACAACCCTAATTTTTGATAATCAAGCGTAAACTGCGGATTTCATAAAAAATAGGCAAAAATTTATTTTTACCCCTTTTTATATCACTATTTTATAGGTTATCCACAAGCTTAAATAAAATTCGTTTTTTTCTGCTGCGAGTTCCCCTTTTCAAAAACTTAATAATGATTATTATATTTTTATTTTTTAATTTTAAGGCCGTTTTTGCTTTTCTGCGTGATTTTAACGCATTTTAACAGTTGTGGATAAAAGCAACCAAAACGCCCTATCCGGCCCGGCCGTTTTTTTTGTAAAAGGGGGATTATTTGTCACTCCCATTTTACTAAAGATAATTTTTATTATGTAAACTAAAAGGCCCATTTCTGCCTAAAAATAAAAACTAAATAAACTATTAAATAAAATACAATTATCTATGAATTATAAGTATTTTTCATATTAAACTAATAAATATTTTAGGTTTTTATTTTTAGCACCATTTCCACCCGGGAAAGAGCATAAAAAAGCTTTATTTTTTGTCCATTCCAAACGCATTTTATGCGCTGTTTTTACTCTTTCAAATGCTTATTTTAGGGCTGTTTTTGCGAACCCGGAAACCTTATTTTTGCATTTTTGATGATATTTTTAATATATTCATTTTGTATTTTTCTGCAAAAACAACATTAAAAATGAAATTATTTTTTTATATTATCCCCCTCTTTTGCGTTATAAAAAATCCATTTTAACACGTTTAAGCCTTAAAATATTTATTTTAATATCCTCAAAAACAGCTAAAGCAGACCCGACAAACTAAAATAATGCAAATTTATATGTAAAAAAATAAATACTTATATTTTAATGGTTTTTCATTTTACATATCTATAAAATAAGGGGAAATCCAAAAATCGCCCCGTACAGGCGTTTTTAGCAATTTGGGGTACTAGGATATACCCAAAAAGTGTTTTAAGGCAGGTAAAATTTTGTATTTTTGAAAAAATTAAGTTAATAATCATAAAAAAGCTAGTAAGTATTGCTAATATTAAATTTACTAACCGCAGACAAACGGAATACACCCCACAAGACCCAAAAATGAACGTGCGGTTTTATGCCGGGCACCTTAAAAGACAAGAAGGAAAGGAATGCCGGATATACCCCGCGGGCCGGGGGGATAAACAGCCGCCCCGCGCAAGTTTCAGACCAACAAAGACAGTTTTTCTTGTGCGGGGGAGCGGGGTGTATATTATATCCGCGCTACGCGGCTTATTTGGGGGCGCGAGGGGGCTTATAATGCTAAATTTGGGTGGGGCTAGAATGGGAGCCATCGCGGTACAATTCTAAACTAGGGTACAATTCTATTTTGTTCGTTTTGGAAGTGCGTGAGGGTGGGTAATGTTGGGGTTTTCCCTCTACAACTCTGCCTAGAAAGGTGGCCGCTGCAGGGGGCTACAATTTAACCGTAGTGGCAGATTTTTGGCAAGCTACAATTCTAGCTTTTGCGTGTTTGGAGTGTGTGGGGTGGGTAATGTTGGGGTTTTCCCTCTACAACTCTGCCTAGAAAGGTGGCCGCTTGCAGGGGGCTACAATTCTAAATTGTGGGCGGGAGTTAAGTGGGTTGGGAGCGGGGAGTCGTCGCGGTACAATTCTATATATACTTCTTTCCCCCACAGTAGCGCGTAGAAACGGGGATTAATAACAGTTTTTCTCTCTACAATTCTATATAGAAAGGCGGAGCTTGCAGGGGGCTACAATTCTATCAGCGCTATGCGGCTTATTTGGGGCGCTGGGGGAGCTACAATTCTAAAGAGTGGTACAATTCTAGCTTTTGCGTGTTTGGAGTGTGTGGGGGCGCGAGGGGACTTTACAATGCTAAATTTGGGTGGGGCTAGAATGGGAGTCGTCGCGGTACAATTCTATATATACTTCTTTCCCCCACAGTAGCGCGTAGAAACGGGGATTAATAACAGTTTTTCTCTCTACAATTCTATATAGAAAGGCGGGCACTAGTATGTGGGGCTACAATTCTAAATTGGGGTTCTACAATTCTAATTTTTTCATTTTTGGAATACGTGAGGGCGGATAGGATAATGTGGGGTTGTTTTCCCCCCACACACACCAAAGCCCAGCGCAACCCCAGTTCCCAGCACTAACCCCCCAACGGCACAGGCATCCGGCACCGCCGCCCAATAATTAGAGGGGTATAATAACCTTTTTCCGTGCATAAAAAAGCCTTTCCCCTCCCCGCATAAACACACATCCCCCCATATATACACAAAAACCCCGCTCCTAAAAGCGGGGTTGTAAAACAAGTGTCAGTTCAGTAAGGTTTAGAACTTAATCAACATACCCAACTGGCCGATGGTGTTGTCTTTAGCAGCATCTTTCAAAGCACCACCGTATTTGCCATAGCCTACGCCGGCAAAGAGCTGGACGTATTCGTTATGGTTATATTTTACGTTCAGGTCAGCTTCCAAGGTGGCAGCTTCCTGCGCGGTGCGGTCTTGGAAGGAATAGCCGTCCAAGGAGAGTACCCATTTTTCATAGGTGTAGTCCACACCCACGTTAAAGAGTCTTAAACCGTCGTTGGAGTAGTTAGACAAAGGCATACCATAGCCATTCAACTCATGGCCCACCAATAAGCTGGGATAGTAGTTCCCCATACCAAAGCCATCGCCTTTGGCGTAATAGAAAGTAGCTCTGGGGGTGAACGCGGACAAATTCAAAGAGGCATCCACTTTTACCAAGTAGGGGATGTCTTTGGGTTCTTTGACCAGTCTGTGGCCTTGGAAGGCGCGCGCATATTCCGCGCTCAAAGCAAAGGCTTCGGGAGCGAAGGTAGCTTTAGCACCGTAGAAACCAGTATGTTTTTTATGATAGGCAGTTGCGGCCTCAGAGGTTTTGGTGTCATAACCGTATACTTGCAATTTTAAGGTATCGGTTAAGTTTAATCTCACATCCGCCCCGTAAATGGTTTCATTTTTGAGGGCAGGGGTACTGGTGGGATATACCAATTTACCGGCTAACAAAGTGACGGATTTGAAATCGTCGCTGTAAGTCAGTTTAGCCGCATCCAAGGAAGGCGCGCGGTTCATATTAAACACATAGTGGTTCGGCCCCACATACATTACGGCGCTGTCTTCGTCGCCATAGAATTGGCGGCCGACCGTGGCTTCAAAGCAATCAAACAAGTTGGAAAGCACCACATTGGCTTCGGCCAAGGTGACATCATCCCAATACTTTTGAACCGTATTGCCCGCAAAATTGCTCAACCAAGCATCATTATATTGGAACAATACATTGGCTCTTACGTCTTCCACCAAATCGGCAGATAAACCAGCCAGTACGCGGAAGTTGGTGCCGGAATTATAAACGCTGCCAACACCGGTTCTCACGTCAGAGGCGATAGTCTGTACTTCGCCTTTGAGTTCTACATTATTCAGTACGTCAGCGCTTGCAGGCATAGCCACCAAAGCGGCTACTAACAAGCCCAGTAGTTTCTTCATGCAATAACTCCTCCATTGTTAGTTTTAACTACCCTACCCCTTTATTAAAGTTAATTTTTTTGATGTTTGCAAATTTATTTTTTCTTTTGCTTGACACCTAAAAAAAATACTGCTATCCTATTTGCCCCCCGTTTTATAACCCGCTTATTTTTGGCGGATTTTGGCGTGTTTACCGTCGGAGAATAAAAATTTAGCCCGCACTAACAAGAAAACAAAGGATAAGCATTTTTTTGCTTATCCTTTGTGTGTGGAACAGATTTTTTTGTTGAACCGTCTTTCCGGTTTAAGCCCACAAAGACAGTTTGGTCACTTTATCCGTGCGGCGCACTTTCGGTTCGCCTACCAATTCCTGGATGTACGCTTCGCACATATAAATTTTAGTACCGGGGAACAGGTGCCCGCCAATCACGTTATACTCTTTACCCGTCAGCATAGCGTGCGCGTGAACCTGCGGGCGGTTATCCTGAATGCTGATATTGCCCGTTAAGCTTAGTAGTTCCATTTGCGCATTAACGACGGTTTTTTCATAGCGTTTTTTGCTTTGGTCGTACCAACCCAAGGTGGCGTTCTCCACCGAACCGATTACCGTGACAACACCGCACTTTACCTGGTTATCGTGGCAGAAATCCGCCAACGATTCCAACAAATCTTTTCCTTTCGGCAGCCGGAAGATATAGGTTCTGCCGGTTAAATAAGGTTTTTCTTCAGCCATTGTATTAGTCTCCTTTATACACCCAACGCCGTGCGTTAGGCTAATCCGTTCACATACGCGCGCAAGGCCGCTAAAATGCCTGCGGCGTCCATGCCGGCTTCTTTATAAATATTAGCGGCGCTGGCACTACCCAAGTAGCCGCCTTTCTTTTGCGGGTAGAGCGTGTGTTGGCGGCCGTAGTCGCTCAGCAGCCAAGTATCCATGGTAGGCATGGTAAAATCCGTCAGCCCCATGGCACGGCGGCGCAATTCTTGCGGCACCAACGCTTCCTGCTCCGCTTCCGGCAGGAGTTCAAACAACTCCCGGCTGGAAACGTAAATAAAATTAAGGTCCAAGCCTTCTTCTTGCAAGCGGGGTAAAATTTGGTCCACCACAATTTTACCTACGCCCGCGCCTTGCACAAACACCGCCCCCGCCGACGGATTTTTGGCCCGGTGCAAATAATACACCCCTTTTAAGCAGGCCGCGGCGTCATCCATCCCCAATGCTTTGCGGTCCGCCAATTTTTGGGACGGCCGCACCACAAACGGCGCAAACACCGCCGGGCGCAAGGAAAGGGCTTTGGTCACCAACGGCCAAATTTCGTCCACTTCTAACGGGGTAGCCGTAATGCACGCCCCTTTGGGGAAGTTATCCTGCACCAACTGCAAAGATTGCGGGTCCCCGTGGGTGGGGCCGTCTTCGCCCGTCGGCAAACTGGCGTGGCCGTTAAACAGCACCAACGTATTGGGGGTTGCACCCACCTCGTGCGCGGCCTGATAACCGATAGCGTGCAAGCGCGCGGCAACGTGTTCAAACGCTAAAAACGCACCATAAGTGGAAGACACCGCCACTTGTTTGCCAAAGGCGGAAATCCCGCTGCAAACGGCGGCCATGCCGTCTTCGCAAATGCCGCCTGCCGCCAAACGGCGGGAGGCCGGGTTCGTCACCGCGTTAAAGTTTCCGGCGGGGAAATCCTTGGCAATCGCGGCGGCCCCGGTGGAGCCGTACAAATCGGCCGAGGCGGTAAAAATAGCGCCGCGGCTTTCTTTATTTAAGTACGCAAGCACATCCCCCAATACGCCGCGGGTGGTGTGGGAATCTCCGGCGGTAAATTGGAAAGCGGCAGGCGCGTTTTGGCTGTCCTGGCCGGTAAAAAGTACCGCGCTATCCCCCACGCCGGGGCGTTCTTGGCGCCCGGCCGCGCTTAACGCTTTTTGGCGGGCGGTCAAATCCGCCGCAATTTTGCCGCACAGCGTCGGGTGCGCTTGCAACGCTTGGCGGAAGGTTTCCAAAAATGCCCAGTAGTGTTTTTCCACATTTTCGGGTGTTTTATCCCCCTCAAAGGCAGGGAATTTTACGCCGAATTTCTGTTCAAATTCCGCCAAACTGGCATAAAACTCCGGCGAGCAGAATTTATGGCCGGAGCCGTGCGAGGCTTTGCCCTCTAATCCGTACTTCCACCCTTTTACGGTGCGGTACACAATAGCCGTAGGCTGGTGGTTATCCAACTGTTTGGCCAGTTCGTGCGCGGCGTGTACTTGGGCAAAATCCATACCGTCGGGTACAAAAATTACGTTAATATCGTGGATATAAAACATTTCGGCCGGGGTCCATTGCACATAATCCCCGGGGTTTTTACCGTCGGAAGTGACGCGGTTGCTTTCAATGGAGGCTTCGTTCCAATCCAAATGGAAAACCACGTTTTTAAGCTGCGCGGTGGAGGCCATTGCTAAAGCCTCGCTCACGCGCCCGGCGGTCATACCGCCTTCACCCTCTACAATATGCACGCGGGGGCAGTTTTCCCCATAGGTATCACAGGCGGCAAACGCCAACCCTACGGATGAGCCAATCCCCACCCCGCTGGCCCCGGTGGAAAGACGCACAAACGGCGTGGACGGCTCCGGGTGGCCGCCCAAGGCTTTGGAATGAAATTTGGTAAACAGCGGCGTGCCTTGTACTTTATTATGGCGGAAACCGAGCAAATCTTCCAACCGCAGGCGGAGTTTTTCGTCTTGCGGCAGTAAGCACGGCGCCGCAATGCGGGCACATTCATCCCGCAGGGCCCACATGGCATATAACCCGAGCGCCTTATGCCCCGCGGCATAAGAGATAATATCCGCATCCAAACGCAAGGGGTTTGATAAATCGTAAGCCATTTCTTTATAAATCAGGTGGCTGACAAAATGCCCGCTGGAAACACTCCCCCCCACATGGCCGGAAGACGGAACAAAATTATACAGCACCGCCGCCAATGCGCGGTAAGCTACGTCTAATGTGTCCAGTTCGTCCTGCTCTGCCGCCGGAAGCGGGTATTGCTTTAGATAGTCGGTTGCATCAAAATAACCTGCTCTTTTTACACCTAACGTAAACGGTTTCATAAGTTCTCCTATATAACCAGTTCTTCTTGGGCAACGGCCAACGCCAAGGCCAAGGCTTGTTCTAAATCGGACTTACATTGTACTTCCGTATTGGAATGAATGTAGCGCGTGGGGATAGATAACGCACAGCACGGCACCCCGGTTTTGGATTGGTGAATCGCCCCGGCGTCGTTCCCGCCGCGCGGCGCCACACGCACCTGGTAGCGGATGTTTTTGGCCGCACATAACCGCTTGAGGGCCTCAAACAGCCCCTCATGCGTAATGGTGTAGGCGTCCATAGCCGTCACGCCCACCCCGGCCCCTAACGCGGTAATATAATTTTGCGGGGCACTACCCGGTATATCCGCCGCGCCGGTGGTATCTATGGCCAGGGCCAAATGGGCTTCTATACCATAGGCCGCCGTGCCCGCCCCGCGCAAGCCTACTTCTTCCTGCACGGTAAACACGGCATATACATTATAAAAAGGGTTTTTAAGCGCTTTTAACAGCTCTAATAGCACAAACACGCCGGAGCGGTTATCCAACGCTTTAGCCGTCAAGCGGCCGGAGCCGAATTCCTCATACGGGCGGCGCAGGGTGGCAAAATCGCCCGGTTGGATACGCGCGGCCGCTTCCGCCCCCGTCAGCCCTACGTCAATAAATAAATCCCCGATAGGCACCGCCTTGCCGCGCTCGGCCTCCGTAGTGACGTGAGCCGGGCGGGTGCCGATAACACCCACAAAATCCCCGTTTGCCGTATGCACCGTCACGCGTTGGGCAAGCAGGGTGCGCGGGTCAATCCCGCCCACGGGCACAAAGCGCAAAAAACCGTCCGGGCCGACGTAGTGAATCATCAGGCCCACTTCGTCCATGTGTGCGGCTAAAAGCAGGTTTTTATTGGAAGTACCCTTTTTGAGTACAATTAAGTTGCCCAACGCGTCCGTTTTTACTTCGTCCGCATACAAGGCAACCTGTTGGCTGATAAACCGGCGGACGGCATTTTCCCGCCCGGAAACACCCGGCAGTTGGGTTAATTGTTGTAAAGTAGAAAAATCCATGTTTATCCTTATTATAGACAGTAAAGGTATTTACATTATACTCACAACGCACCTTTTTTGCAAGTAAAACCCGTTTTAGGGCGTTTTCGCCCCCCTTTTTTGTATTAGCTGCCCCACTCCTGCGCAAAAAATAGTAAAATGTTTGGGAAGATATTTATTTTAGGAGGCTGTGTAATGACCGTTTCTTATAAAGAACTGGGTTTGGTAAACACCAAACAAATGTTCAAAGACGCAATGGCCGGCGGGTATGCCATCCCGGCTTATAACTTTAACAACATGGAACAGTTGCAAGCTATTGTGACCGCTTGCGTGCAAACCGGCTCCCCGGTAATTTTGCAAGTTTCCAAAGGTGCGCGCCAATATGCCAACTCCACGCTGCTGCGCTGGATGGCCCGCGGTGCGGTGGAAATGATGAACGAAATCGGCAAACCGGTGCCGCTCTGCCTGCACTTGGACCACGGTGATTCCTTTGAACTGTGCAAAGACTGCATTGACAATGGTTTCTCCTCTGTGATGATTGACGGCTCCCACTTGCCGTACGAAGAAAACGTGGCTTTGACCAAAAAAGTAGTGGAATATGCCCACGCGCACGACGTGACGGTAGAAGGTGAATTGGGCGTTTTGGCCGGTATTGAAGACGAAGTTTCCGCCGAACACCACACCTATACGGACCCTGCCCAAGTGGAAGACTTTGTAAAACGCACCGGGGTAGATTCCTTGGCTATTTCCATCGGCACCTCTCACGGCGCTTACAAATTCAAAGTGCAACCCGGCGAAGCCTTGCCCGAACTGCGCTTTGATATTTTGGAAGAAGTTTCCAAACGCTTGCCCGGTTTCCCGATTGTATTGCACGGTTCTTCCAGCGTACCGCAATGGGCCGTTAAACAAATTAACGAATACGGCGGCAAATTGGAAAACACCGCCGGCGTGCCCGAAGAACAACTGCGCAAAGCCGCCAAAATGGCTGTGTGCAAAATCAATG
>CAKUDJ010000016.1 GCA_934644855.1 uncultured Elusimicrobiales bacterium | reverse complement strand
TCTCCCAAAATTATCAGCAGATATTTTGACCGGACGAACCTTACCCTAAACCGGCATTTTAATAAAATTGATAATGATAACGCCCGCGTGGGTTTTGAAATTTTGCAAGGGCCCCAAAATATTATGACCGAAGCTTATATAGCCCAAAAAGAGCAAGAAATGTTGCACTTTATGCTTGAGGGAGAGTCCCATGCCGTTTGATGCGCATCTTCATTGTAAAAATAAGGAAAGGGGGGGCTTCCTGATTGCGTTGGAAGGCAACCCTTTTTTTGAAAATACATTATCCAATGCCCAAGTGGCCGCATTGCATTCTCCGGCAGAACATTACTGGGGATTTTATTATGTTTCAAAAAGTGAAATATCCCAAAAACTGCCTGCTCTTTATCTAAAATACCACCCGCGCCGGGAAAGGTATGCCCCCCAAGAAATTATTGATTCTATTGCCCTCAATAAACCTAAATGCGTAATTATTGATACGTTGAACGAACCGTATTGGACGGCATACGATTATTGGTCCGTGGCCAGGGCGCATCCGCAGCTCCCTATGGTTTTTGCCCACGCAGGCGGTTATTTAATTAATGACTTTATAAAAATATGTCATTTCCAAAAAAATGTTTGGTTGGACTTTGCCCTGACACATACGGTTTTGGGCCGCTGCGGGGACCCCAAAACCGGGTTGCCATACATTAACGAAGCTATTATGTATTCTTTGCATGGGCCGTTTAAGAATAAAATTTTAATGTCCTCGGATTTTCCCTTTTTTGACCAACAAGAGGTTTTTGATTTTTATAAAAATTATATACCCATGTTAGATGATAACTTTTTGCAGTTGGAGGATAAAATTAAATGATTCCGTCATTAAATAAATTAGTTTTAGATATTCCGGAAGCTTTATCTATTTTTGTCAATCAAATTGTATATGATAAAAAAGCCCGGGGAGAAAGGGTTTATACCTATTCTTTGGGAGAGGCTTTTTTTGATATTCCGCGTTTTGATATAACAGATGACGAATTTGCCCGCGGCTACCATTATTCCAGTTCCATGGGTTTGTTGGCTTTACGGGAAAAAATAGCCGCTTATTATGGCAAATATTATGGTGTTAAAACAAATCCCGCTACGGATATTTTAGTATCGGCCGGTTCTAAGCCTATTATTTTTATGTTGTTATGTGCCGTTTTGAACACCGGGGACGAAGTTTTAGTTCATGAACCGGCGTGGCTTTCCTATAAAGAACAAATAAAATTGGCCGGTGGGGCACACGTGGCTATTCCATACCAAAAAAAGGTCCGGGAATGGGAGCAATATATTACCGATAAAACCAAAGTTATCATTATTAACAATCCTAACAATCCTTCCGGCAAATTGTATTCCAAAGAAGAACTGGACTTTTTATTGTATTTAGCGGAAAAATACGAAGCATATAGTGATTTTTTATGTCCTGAAGATGCTTTTATTTCGTTTGCTAAAATAGATGAGTCCAAAGAGCATTGTTTGGTGGTTAATTCCCTATCTAAAAATATGGGTATGTCCGGCTGGCGGGTAGGCTATGCCATTGCCCATCCAAGCGTTATTAAACAACTCTTAAAGTTAAACCAACATTTAATTACTTGCACCACAACGCTGTTGCAAAATTATATGGCCGAACATTTTGAAAAAATTTTGGCATATACTTTACCCCAGGCAAGAGCCATGGCCGAAAAACGCAAACAGGTGCAAAATATATTAAATAAAATCGGCATAAAACCGTTGGAGGGCTGCGGGACCTTTTATTTTTTACTGGATGTATCCGCTTTCAAAGGCACGACGGATGAACTGGTGTACGATTTATTATTAAACCACAATATTGCTACTGTCCCCGGGTTGGCTTACGGGACCAGTACCGAGGGGTTCATCCGTTTTGGTATAGGGGTGGAAAATCTTGTGGATATTGAAAAGAGCCTGCTTAAAATTAAAGAATTTTTAAGTATGTCCGCTTATGATAACTCTAAAATAAAAAAACAAATGGAAGAATACGGTATCAGCCAAGGCTAATATTTTAGTATATAATGCCTTGTGCGGAATGCGGCCCGTATCTGCGGGCCCATCCGCAAGACAAGAAAGGGGTGTTTGAATATGAAAAATGAAACTATTTTAATTACCGGCGGGGCCGGGTTTATCGGTTCCAACTTTGTGCCTTATTTTTTGGAAGCCTTTACGCAATACAACGTGGTCAATTTGGATAAACTGACCTACGCCGGAAATTTGGACAATTTGAAAGAATGTGAACACAACCCCCGCTATACCTTTGTAAAAGGCGATATTTGTGATGCGGCGCTCGTCCATAGCTTGTTTGAAAAGTACGACATCCGCGGAGTTATCCACTTTGCGGCGGAATCCCATGTGGATAATTCCATTACCGGCCCGCTGCCGTTTATCAAAACCAATATAGAAGGCACGTTTACCCTGTTGGAGGCCGCCCGCAAACATTGGCTCAATGCCCCCGGAGAGGTTAAAGCCGGCTATGAAAAATGCCGCTTTCACCATATTTCTACCGACGAAGTGTACGGCTCTTTAGGCCCTACCGGGTTATTTACGGAAACCACCCCGTATGCGCCCAATTCGCCCTATTCTTCCAGTAAAGCCTCCAGTGATTTACTGGTGCGCGCTTATTTCCATACATACGGCCTGAACGTGACCACCAGCAACTGCTCCAACAATTACGGCCCCAAACAACACGCGGAAAAACTGATTCCAACCATTATCCGCAAAGCCTTGGCCGGGCAGCCCATCCCCATTTACGGGGACGGCCAAAACGTGCGGGATTGGCTGTATGTGTTGGACCATTGTAAAGGCATTAGCCTGGTGTGGCAAAACGGCCGCGCGGGCGAAACGTATAACATCGGCGGGCGCAACGAGCGCAACAACCTGCAAATTGTGCATACCATTTGCGCGTTGCTGGACGAATTAAAACCCGCGCCGAATGGAAAGCCGTACGCACAGTTAATTACCTTTGTAAAAGACCGCGCCGGGCACGACCGCCGCTACGCCATAGATGCCACCAAGTTAGAAACCCAACTGGGGTGGAAAGCCGAAGAAAACTTTGAAAGCGGCATCAAAAAAACGGTCTTGTGGTATTTGAACCAAGGGGTCTGATACCGCCCCGATATACTTTCCTCCGGCAGCTGCTCAACCGGTGCCGGAGGATTTTTATTTTATATTCGGTTTGACTTACCTTTCAAAAACAGTAAAATATAGTATATCTCGGCGCAGGACGGAAAATATATGAATCAGCAAACCATGAAAGTTTTAATTTTAGCCGGCGGCTTGGGCACCCGCTTGGGGGAAGAAACGGACTTAAAACCCAAACCCATGGTGGAAATAGGCGGCTATCCGGTTTTGTGGCATATTATGAAGATTTACTCCGCTTACGGATTTAACGATTTTGTCATTCTGACCGGCTACAAATCCCACATTATTAAAGATTATTTCGTCAATTATTACCAACGCTATTCCGATATTACCGTGGATATGGTACACAATAGCGTTGAGGTGCATAAAACCCGCCACGAACCGTGGACCGTCACCCTGTTATATACCGGCCAAACGGCCCAAACAGGCGCGCGCATTAAAAAAGCCCGCCAGTATGTGGGCAATCAGCCGTTTATGCTTACTTATGGGGACGGCGTGGCCGATATCAATATCCCCGCTTTACTGGATTGCCACCGCGCGGCCGGAAAAACCGTCACCATGACGGCCGTAAAGCCGCTGGGCCGCTTTGGGGCCGTGCAACTGGACGGACAGGATAACATTTCCACCTTTACCGAAAAACCGTTGGGGGACGGCGCTTGGATTAACGGCGGTTTTTTTGTGTGCCAACCGGAAGTGTTTGACGCTATCCCCGACGGAGATAATGTTATTTTTGAACAAGGCCCCTTAAACAGTTTGGCCCAAAACGGGCAACTGCACGCCTATAAACACACCGGTTTTTGGCGCCCGATGGACACCTTGCGCGATAAGAACGATTTAACCGCGCTTTGGTGCGCGCAAAACGCACCGTGGAAGATTTGGGAGTAGCCCGTGGCGGATTTTTCCTACCGTTCTTTGCGCGTTTTAATTACAGGCCACACGGGTTTTAAGGGCTCGTGGCTTGCGCAGTGGCTCCTTATGCAGGGGGCGCACGTGTGCGGCTATGCCCTGCCGCCTAATACAAAGCCCGCTTTGTTTGAGGTGTTGGATTTGGCCCCGCAACTCACCCGCCATGAACTGGGCGATATTTTGGATTATCCCCGCTTGCAAGCCGTTTTTAAGGCGTTTGAGCCGGATATAGTATTTCATTTGGCGGCCCAGCCTTTGGTTCGGCTTTCCTATACGCAGCCTGTTCAAACGTACGCGGTAAATGTAATGGGCACGCTGAACGTGTTGGAGGCGGCCCGCCAAACGCCGTCTGTGCGGGCGGTAGTGAACGTGACGACCGATAAATGTTATGAAAATACGGAAACGCACCGCGCCTACCGGGAAACAGACCCCTTGGGCGGGTACGATATGTACTCGTCTTCCAAGGCGTGTTCGGAAATTTTATCCGCCTCGTACCGCCGCAGTTTTTTACAGAATAGCTTTGCATTAGCCACCGCCCGCGCCGGAAACGTCATTGGCGGGGGGGATTGGGCCCAAGACCGTTTACTGCCCGATTGTATGCGCGCATTGGCCGCGGGCGCGCCGATTGTTTTGCGCAGCCCGCACGCGCTTCGCCCATGGCAGTTTGTGTTGGAGCCGTTGGGCGGCTACCTTTTACTAGGGGAAAAGCTCCTTACGCAAGGCAAAAAATTTGCCCAGGCGTTTAACTTTGGTCCGGATAACCGCCGCCCGCTTACGGTGGAAGAAATGGCGCGTTTAGCGGTAGCGTGTTATGGGAGCGGAAGCGTAAAAATTCAGCCGGATAACGGCCCGCACGAGGCCGCCTTGCTGACGTTAGACAGCACCAAAGCCCACGAACAACTGGGGTGGCGCCCGGTTTACTCCGCCGCCGAGGCCGTACAGCAAACCGTGGCGTGGTACAAACAATTTTATACCGCCGGTAAAGAGGTAAAAAACTTTACCGTCCGGCAAATCCAACAATTTCAAGAGTGTTTACCATGGAAAAAGAATTAAGACAAGCCGTTAAAAATGCCGCGCGGGCGTACTTTCAGGCCGTCCACGCCCAGCCGAAAGATTTAACTTACATTCCCGCTTCGGGCAAGTGTTTGGACGAAGAAGACTTGGAAATGTTGGTGGATGCCTGTTTGGATATGTGGCTTACTACCGGGCGTTTTAATGATAAGTTTGAGGAAGATTTAGCCGCTTATTTGGGCGTGCCTTTTGTGGCTACTGCCAATTCCGGCTCGTCGGCCAATTTACTGGCGCTTACGGCGCTGACGTCGCCCAAACTGGGGGAAAAACGCCTGCACCCCGGGGACGAAGTAATTACCGTTGCGGCCGGATTTCCCACCACGGTAAACCCCATTTTGCAAAACGGCTTAATCCCGGTGTTTGTAGATATAAATTTGGGCACTTATAACCTGGATGTGTCCCACCTGGAGCGGGCGCTATCCGCCAAAACCAAAGCCGTTTTTCTGGCGCATACCTTGGGCAATATGTTTGATATGCCCGCCGTTTTGGCTTTTTGCCAAAAACATAATCTTTGGCTGATTGAGGACTCCTGCGACGCACTGGGCGCCGCCTGGAACGGTCAAAAAGCGGGCACGTTGGGGCATATCGGCACGTTTAGTTTTTATCCGGCCCACCATATTACCATGGGCGAGGGCGGCGCCGTGGCCACGCGGGACCCGCTGCTATACCGCATTATTTTATCTTTGCGCGATTGGGGGCGGGATTGTTGGTGCAAGCCGGGGGTGGATAACACGTGCAAAAACCGTTTTAGCCGCCAACTGGGCAAATTGCCCTTCGGCTATGACCATAAATATACCTATTCCCATGCCGGATATAATTTGAAAATTACCGATTTTCAAGCCGCATTAGGGGTCAGCCAACTTAAAAAATTGCCTGCTTTTTTGGCTAAACGGCGCCAAAATGCCGCGTTTCTGGCGGAAAAACTGGCGGATTTGGCCCCTTTGTTTATTTTGCCGCAAACCGCCGCGGGGGTGGAGCCGTCTTGGTTCGGGTTTTTGCTTTCGGTACGGGAAGGCGCCCCCTTTACCAAGCAACAACTGGTGGAGTATTTGGAACAAAACGGTGTGGGCACGCGCCAATTATTTGCGGGCAACCTTTTGCGCCAGCCGCTGATGACGGACAACGCCTATCCGCTGCGCATAGAGGGGGAAAAATTAAAATATTCCAACCAATTAACCGAGCATGATTTTGCCTTGCTCCCCAATACGGAATTTATTATGAACCACACTTTTTGGGTGGGCACGTTCCCGCGGTTGGGGGAAAAGGAACTCACCAAAACCGTGGCCCTGTTGCACCGCTTTGCCGGAGCCCTGCCATGAAGCCCCGCGTACTATTAACCGGCGGAACGGGGTTTATCGGCCGCAGCGTGTTGCGCGTACTGGGGGATTTGTATGAATTTGCGGCACCCGCCCGCGCGGAATTAAATGTAAACGATTTGGCTTCCGTGCGCGCTTATTTGGCCGGAAAAAAGTTTGATGTTTTACTGCATTGTGCGCTTAATTCTCCGCTCCATAATCCGCAAGATAAGCCGGAAAATACGTTGGCTTTGACGTTGCAGGCGTTTTTTAATTTAACCGCCTATCAGGCGCATTTCGGCAAAATTTTATATATCGGTTCCGGCGCGGAGTACGATAAACGCCGCGACATCCGCTTGGTGCGGGAAGAAGAAATCGGGCAGTATATTCCGGCGGACCCGTACGGGCTTGCCAAATATACGCTCAACCAACTGGCCCGCCAAAGCCAAAACATTTACAACTTGCGCATTTTCGGCTGTTATGGGCCGACGGACGCCAAAACTAAATTTATCCGTGACGCCATAGACTGCGCACTAGCCGATACGCCTATTACTATCCGCCAGGATTGCCTGTTTGATTATTTGTATGTGGATGACCTGGCCCGCCTGATTGCGTGGTTTATAGAAAATACGCCGCAATACCACGATTATAATGTGGTTTCCGGCCGCCCGGTGGCGCTGTCTGCTTTGGCAAAAACGGTGGCCCGCTTAACCGGCCATACGCGCGGTATCCAAATAGCCAAACCGGGGCTCAATAAAGAATATACCGCCTCCAACGCGCGGCTATTGGCGGAAGTAAAAAACTTTGCATTTACCCCGTTGGACGAAGGCATTTCCCGCCAACTGGCCTGGCAGAAAGCATATGTTAAACAAATTCATTAACCGCTTAAAAAGCCTGTTCCCGGGCCGCCAACTGGGCGCGTACGCCTTGGTGGGGGTGTGGAACACGTTGTTTGGCTACGGCCTGTATGCGGCGTTGGTGTGGGGGCTTGACGGTAAACTGAAATTTGCCTATATGTGGGCCAATGTGTTTGCCAACGTTATTGCCATTACGCAGGCGTTCTTTTTATATAAATTTTTTGTTTTCAAAACCAAGGGGCATTATTGGCAAGAATACATCAAATGTTGGATGGTGTACGGCGCGGCGGCGCTTATCGGCCTGGCGGTTTTGCCGCTACTGGTGGAAACGCTCCGCGCGCTGTTGCCGTTAGCATACAAAGCCTATGCGCCTTATGCGGGGGGCGCGCTCCTGACCGCGCTGACGGTTTTATGCAGTTTTTTGGGGCTTAAAAATTTTTCGTTCCGCACGGTGGAAAACAGCCTATTCGCCCGCTTGAAAGAACGCTGGGGCTTGCAAACCCAACCCCAACGGCGCGTGATGTTTTTGGCCCTTATTTTGGCGGCGGGTTTTTTTATAGCGGTGGGCGTGTGTGCCCTGGGGCTTATGCTGCATTGGCAGCACTATCCGTACACTACTTTTTTGTTTGAGCCGCGCTACCGGTTTGCGGATTTATACGAAACGATTATTTTGGCGCACGGCCATCCTAACGGCCTGAATTATTTTCCGCTTTTAATGGGTTTGATGCAGGCGGTGGCACATTGGCCGGAGCATATTTTATGCGCGTTTTTTATCAGCCTGTGGGCGGTGTTTTTTATAGGCGTTGTTTACAAAGGTTTGCCGCAGCTGCCGCATAAAGCCGGGTGGACGGCCCTGTTGGTGGGGTGTTCCTATCCGTTGTGGTTTTTATTGGATAGAGCCAACTTGGAAGGTTTTGTATTTATGGCCTGTGCCGGGTTTGTTATCAGTTTTTGGCGCGGGCGGATGAACTGGGCCGCCTTTTGGTTGGCGTTGGCGGTAAATATGAAGCCTTTTCCGGCGGTTTTTATTGTGCTTTTCTTGCGGGATAAACAATACAAAGCCTTGGCCAAATGCTTGGTTTTATGCGTGCTGCTCGGGGCGTTGTGCAGTTGGGCCACACATTTTGATTGGCTTTCTTTACAAAAAAACCTACAGGACTTTTCAAGTTGGCAGCAATTTTTGCCCTTTGGGTTGGAATTTTCCCACACGTTTTTTAATTTACTGCGCCTGCCTGTCTTTTTGGCCACGCAAAACGGCTTGCCGGAATCGTGGCAGGCTACGGCCGCTTTCTCCCGGTTGGTGGCGCCCGGTTATGCCGTAGCTATGCTCGGGCTGTTTGCCTTTATCAGCGCGTATGTGGTGTTTTTGAGGCCCGCTTTTTGGAAAGCCCTTTTACTGCTGACGGTGGCGGAAGTGTTTTTCCCGTTTGTATCGCACGATTATACGCTTATCCATTTAATTTTGCCGGTGTTATTCTTTTTGAACGCGCCGCCCATGCCCCCCAAACAAAGCGTGTTTATTACCGCGTGTTTGGCGGTGTTGTTAGTTCCTATGAATTTTTGGACTCATTCTTTTTATCATTCCCTCAGGTACGATTTAGTGCTTAATGCGGGCACGTTTTTGCGCCCGCTGGCGGCGGGAGTTTTACTGGCGTATTTGCTGAAAGATTTTTCTTTCGCCCGCTTGAAAACAGGCATTAAAAATTATTTTTCCGGCGGTTGGGCCCTGTTTTCTCTGCCGGACTCGTGGTAAAATACGCCCCATATAAACGCAGGAAAGACCTAACCTAAAAAAGGAGCTTTTATTCCTGCTAAAAAAAATAGTATTATATATACAGAAGTAAAAAATCTATGGAGGCTTGTAATAACTATGATTAAAGTAGGTATTAACGGTTTTGGCCGTATCGGCCGTTTCGTGTTCCGCGCGGCCCAAGAACGCAATGATATTGAAATCGTCGGTATTAACGATTTGTGCCCGGTTGATTATTTGGCTTATATGCTCAAATACGATACGATGCACGGCAAATTCAAAGGCACCGTGGAAGCGGACGTTGAAAACAGCCAGCTTATCGTAAACGGTAAAAAAATCCGCGTCACCGCTTGCAAAAACCCGGAAGAATTGGCCTGGGATAAAGTGGGCGCCGAATATGTGGTAGAATCCACCGGTTTGTTCTTAACCCAAGAAAAAGCGCAGGCTCACATTAAAGCCGGTGCTAAATATGTGGTTATGTCTGCTCCGTCCAAAGACGCTACCCCGATGTTCGTCGTTGGCGTGAACGAAAAAACCTACGTTAAAGGCACCCAATTTGTGTCTAACGCTTCTTGCACCACCAACTGCTTGGCTCCTATCGCCAAAGTTTTGCACGACAAGTTTGGTATTAAAGATGGTTTGATGACCACCGTACACTCCACCACCGCCACCCAAAAAACGGTTGACGGCCCGTCTATGAAAGACTGGAGAGGCGGCCGCGCCGCTGCCGGCAACATTATTCCTTCCTCCACCGGTGCTGCTAAAGCCGTGGGTAAGGTAATCCCGGAACTCAACGGTAAATTGACCGGTATGTCTATGCGCGTACCCACCTTGGACGTGTCCGTAGTGGACTTGACCGTAAACTTGGCTAAACCCGCCACCTATGCGGAAATTTGCCAAGCCATGAAAGAAGCCTCCGACGGCGAATTGAAAGGCATTTTGGGCTACACC
>CAKUDJ010000015.1 GCA_934644855.1 uncultured Elusimicrobiales bacterium | reverse complement strand
ATACGGTGCGGTGGCCAAGTGGTAAGGCGTGAGTCTGCAAAACTCATATTCGCGGGTTCGATTCCCGCCCGCACCTTTTCTTTTTGGTTTATTTTGAAAGCGGCCCCTCTTTGAACAGGGGCCGCTTTTTTGTTTGGTTATTGCCCCAAACGCAAACACGGGAGAAAATGTTATTTTCCCCCGTGTGTAAAACGCTAACCTTGCCTGCCGGTGTTTTATTCTTCTTCCGGCGGGACTTCGGGCAAAATGACCGCCTGGTTTTTGTCTTCCGGCACCGGGATATGAAACAGTTTCAAATTCAGCCAATCGCCAAATTCGTCCATTAAAATATACGTCACCGGAGTCATTAACAGGGTGACCAACAGCGAAAGCGCCTGCCCGCCTACAATTACAATCGCCAAACTGCGGCGTTCTTCCGCCCCTACCCCGTTGGAAATAATCATGGGGGCCACGCCCATAATCAGGGTTAGCGTGGTCATTAAAATAGGGCGCAAGCGCACGCGGTTAGCCTGCAAAATGGCTTCCGTGCGGCCGTAGCCGCGGGCACGCAGTTGGTTGGTGTAGTCCGTCTGCAAAATAGCGTTTTTGCTGACCACCCCAATCAACATAAAAATACCCAACAAACTGTATAAGTTCATGGTCTGCCCGGTAAGCAGTAAAGACAGCACCGCAAACGGAATCGTCAGCGGCAGCGATACGATAATGGCCACCGGGTGCGTATAACTTTCAAACTGTGCGGCCAAAATCATATACTTAAACAGGAACGCCAACACGAACGCCATAATAAAGGACATAAACATTTTGCCCATTTCTTGTGACATCCCGGACGTTCCGCCCGTATATTCCACCCCGGCGTTTAAGTCTTTGTACGCTTGTTCCACAATAGCCAACGCGCTGCGTTGGTCAATACCGTTTAAGTTGGCCTGCACCGTCACTTGGCGTTGGCGGTTGTGGCGGTCAATTTGGCTGGGGCCGGTGCCTTCTTCAATCGTGGCCACAGAGTCCAAACGGACAATGGTGTCTTCCCCGTTGGATTTACCGGGCACCATTAACGCGGCAATGGCTTCTTTGGTGTCGCGGTATTCCTCGGCCACGCGCACGCGGACGTTATACAGTTCGTCCCCGTCTTTATATTTTGTAATATCATCTTCCCCGCCTACCATGGTGCGCAAAGCGGAAGCAATACTGGATACTTTAACCCCCAAACTGTGGGCTTTATCGCGGTTAATCACCACGCGGTATTCCGGCTTGGACAAGTCCAAAGACAAATCCAAATCAATAAACCGCGGGTCTTTGCGAAGTTGGGCAATCATGGTGTTGCCGTATTCGGCCAGTTTATCAATATCCGGGCCGGAAATAACGTATTGCAATTCATACGAACCGGCGGAAGGGCCGTCACTGACGATATACGTGGTGGTTTCCAAACCGTCGTACTTTTTCATCATATCGCGGGTCACTTTCAAATAATCGTTGGTCGTCAGCCCTTCGCGTTTTTTGCGGTCTTCCAACTCGTAGCGCACATAGCCTTTGTTGGCCGGGTTGGAACTGGCAAAACTGCTGCTGTTTACGCCGGCTACCACCAACGTATCTTTGACGTGCGGCAAGCGGCGTATGTCTTTTTCAATTTGGCGCAGGATGTCCAGCGTATCGGCATAACTGGTGCCCACCGGGGCTTCCACCGTCACTTGTACTTTACCGCTGTCATCCACCGGGATAAATTCTCCCCCCACTTTAGCCAACATGGGGAACATCAGCAGTATGCAGAATACAGACACCGCCACCATGGTTTTGCGGTGGTGAATGGACCAATCCAACAGCGGGATATACCAATCCACCAATTTATGATTGATGCGGTCCACCAGGTGGTCCAACCGGCTTTTTTGCTCACCCTTCTTCAACATTTTGGCGCAGAGCATAGGCGTAAGCGTAAGCGCCACCACGCCGGAGAGCGCAATAGCAAATACCACCGTTAAACCGTAGCTGTTTACAATGCGCCCCACAATACCGCTCATATACGCAAGCGGCAGGAAAATAACCAAAATGGAAAGAGTGGTGGCAATAACGGTAGACGTAATTTCGCGCGAACCGTCCAACGCGGCGCGTTTGGGCGTTTTGTTGTATTTTTCCATGTGGCGGAAAATGTTTTCCAACATGACAATCGCGTCGTCAATCACAATACCTACCGCCACCGTAAGGCCCAACAGGGTCATGGTATCAATGGTAAATCCGCTCATCTTCATAAAGATAAACGAACCAATGATAGAAATAGGCATCGCCAAAAACGCAATAAAGGTGGAACGCAGGGAGCCCATAAACAAAAGTACCATTACCCCGGCCAAAAAGCCGCCCAAAACCAAGTGTTCCAGCACGGTATGCACGGAGCCTTTAATGTTGCCGGATTGGTCCATCATCAGCGTAATGTGAATATCTTTCGGCAGGGTAGGCTCAATGAGGGCCAGTTTATCTTTGACCCCTTGCACTACGGCCAATGTATTGGTGCCGGATTGTTTGGTCACTTCCAGCGTGACGGAGCGGCGGGCATTGAGCCACGCGGAAGAACGCTCGTATTCGCCGGAGTCTTCGGCGTACCCGATGTCGGACACTTTAATGGAAGTGCCTTTGCGTTTGGCAATAAACACATCATTAAACGCTTCCACCGTGGGGATACGGCCCAAAATGCGCAAGTTATATTCCTGGTGTTTTTGTTCCACGCGCCCGCCGGGGATTTCCACGTTCTGGTCCGCCAGGCCGGAAGAAACATCACTAATCGGCAAATTGAGCGCAAAAAGTTTCAGCGGGTTTACAATCACATGGATTTCGCGTTCGCGTCCGCCCACAATGCTGACGGAACCGACCCCGCGGATATTTTCAATATTTTCTTTTACTTTTTTCTTGGCGACTTCGGTTAAATCCACAATGTCGCGCTCGCCGGATACCACCACGTTCAGTACGGCTATGGAATCCATATCCAGTTTTTGCACGACGGGGGCATCCGTACCGTCCGGCAATTCGTTTTTAATCAGCTCTACTTTGTCGCGCACTTCCTGGGCGGCAACGTCGCCGTCTTTATCCATATCAAACTTAATGCTTACCAGGGAAAACCCTTCCATGCTTTGGGATTTAATTTCGTCAATCCCTTCCACTTGGTTGACGGATTCTTCCACCACTTTGGTAATGGAGGTTTCCACTTCTTCCGGGTTGGCCCCGGCCAAGGTGGTTTGCACCAGTACATACGGCACGTCTACGTTGGGGAACATCCCAACGCCCATGCCCGAATAAGACATAAAACCCAGTACCACCACGGCTAAGCTCATCATAATAGTAGCTACCGGGCGGTTGATAAACAGGGCGGTCAGGCCGCCTTTCTTTTCCGGGCGGGCGGACGGCTGCGCGTTATTTGGTGTTGTTTGTTGCATAAAAGCGCCTTATTTCCCCAAATCAATTTTGCTGCCGTCTTGCAATCCGTAAGCAAATTCCAAAATGGTATCGCCTTCTTTCAAGCCGTCTGCAATTTCCAAATGGTCCGTGTTTTCAAAGCCGACACTTACCACTTTCTTTTGGGCCGTTCTGCCGTCTTGGGACGGCACAAACACATAGCTTTCCCCATTTTGGCGGTACAAACTTTTTTTAGCGATAGACACCGCGTTTTTCTTTTCCGACAGCGTCACATCCACTTTGGCAAACATCCCGGATTTAAGGAGCCCCTTGGCGTTATCGGCCCAAAATTCCACAGCCACCGCGCGGCTGTTGGAATCCACCACCGGGCTGATGATTTGCAGGCGGGCATTAAATTCTTTGCCGGGCAAGGCGTCTACGCGCAACGTGGCAGGCTGGCCTTTGTAAATTTCGCCAATGTAGCGTTCCGGCATATCCACCGCCACGCGCACGCGCTCTTGGTTGACGACCAACGCCACCGGGGTAGAAACCGTCACGTTAGCCCCCGGGTCCAAATACACGCGGCCCACTAGCCCGGTAATGGTGGAAGGCACTACCACCGGCTCGTACACGGCACCCACTTCGTCGCGCTCAATTAAGCTGACGGTTTGGTTCTTTTTGACCGCATCCCCTTCCCTTAGTAAATTTTTAAGCAGTTTCCCGCTCACCCGCGGGTAAAGGGTGGCTTCTTCCCACGCTTTTACGCTACCGGACATAATTAACTGGTGGCGCAAATCGCGCTTTTGCACGGTTTCCGGGCGAACGGCAAAAACGTCTTTGGCTACGCTATCTAACGGATTAGCGGCTTTGGGTTTCAGCAGTACCACCAACGCCAAAATAACCACAACGCCTATCACGCAAGCGGTAATTCTTTTACTTGTTTTCTTCTTCATACAATTTTCCTTCTCCCCCTACGGCAAATTTTAAGTCAGAAAGCGCGATTGCGCCGTCGTACACGGCTTGCACATACTGCAAGTCGGAATCGTTCACGTCCGTAATGGCGTCGTTCAATTCCAGCTGGCTGGTCAGCCCGGCGCGGTAGCGCTTCATCTGGGCGCTCAAGTTTTCGCGCGCCTGTTCCACCACCCCTTTGGTGGCTTCTATGCGGTTGCGCGCTTCGGCTAAATTCAGCCACGCTTCTTTTACTTCTATACGCACGTTTTTAAGTTTGTTTTGATACGCCGCCACGGCTTGTTCGTAGGCCAGTTTTTTCTGCGCCACTTGCGCACTCACTTTGCCCCCCTCAAAAAGCGGCAGGCTCAAAGTCAGCCCGGCGTTGGAAGACCAGTAGCGGTCCTGCTTACTGTGCGGAAAACCCTGGTCCGTTAAGCCGTTAAAAGTATAATCCGCATTTAAGGCCAGTACGGGCCAATGGCCGGCCCGGGCAATATTAATGTTATAGTGCGCCGCATCTACCGCCAATTTGGAAATAATTAATTCCGGGCGGTGCTGCATGGCTTTTTCATACAAATTTTCCAAAGACGGCAAGGGCGGAAGTTCCAAATCCTGCCGGGACCAGGTTAAATAAATTTTGTCTTCCGGGTCCCGGTTCAAAATTTGGCGCAAATACAAATTGCTCAATTCAAAATTTTTGCGGGCCTGAATGACGGTAGGCTCTATGTTTTCCACCTTTACTTTTTGGGTCAGTACATCCAAACTGCTGGCAAGGCCCTGCTTATATTTGGCTTGGGTTTCCCGCAAGTGTTGGCGGGCTACTTCCAAAGATTCTTCCTGCACACGGATATAGGCCGAAGCATAAATAATGCCGTAGCAGTATTTAACAACCGCTTTGGTCACCAGGTCGCGCACGTGTTTTAAGTTGTAAGCACCTTCTTCGGCCGTCACTTTAGCCAACCGGGCGGTGTTTCTTACTTGGCCGCCGGCCCACAAGGTTTGGTTTAAGTTGAGCCCCGCGCTATATGTATTGTTTTTGCCTACTTCCACCATGCCGCCGCTGCCCATGGCAAAACGCGCTTTTTTAATAGAGCGTGAATAGGAACCGTCTAAAGACAAGCTGGGGTAATACCCCGCCCGCGCGGCAGACAACTGGCGCTCGTAAATTTCTTTTTGTTTGACGGCATCAATTACCTGGTAGGAATCTTCCAACGCCATTTGAATAGCTTGGGAAATGGTAATTTTTTCCCCGCCTACATCTTGTTCCGCAAACAAGTTAGCCGCCGGCTTGGGCGCTAATGCCCCCCAGGCCGGGCTTATCCCGGCCGCCAACAAGGCGGCTGCCAACACAACCACAAACTTATTTTTCATAATTTTCGTAATACTGTTTTACACCCAGTAAAATAATTTTGGTTAAACGCCGGGCGGTAGCCTCGGTATACGGGGAATCATTCTCCGGCTGAATGTAGGCTTCCACATACGCGTTTAACATTACTTTTGAGAACAGGGCCGAAAAGAGAAGGCTGATGTCGCGGGAGGCTCCGTCCGGCAAGCGGTGGAGCTTTTCCTTGCCGGATAAAAAATCGCCCAACACCTTTTCCGGCGACGATTTGCGTTTTTCTTTCGGAAATTTTTTGTTCAGCGTGTAAGCCAACATCTGCACCACAAATTTGGAATTAACCGGCGTTTTGCGGAAAAAATCCAAATGGGCCCCCAACAGGCGGTTAAGGACGCTTTCCAATTCATCCCCGCGGTTGAAAGATTCCTCCAACAACCGGGCAAACCCTTGTTCATGCTCTGCCACAATACTGCGGCAGAGGTCTTCTTTATTCTTAAAATAATAATACAGCACCGGCTTGGTCACTTTGACTTTTTCGGCGATTTCCCGCATGGACACTTGGTCAATGCCCCGGTCCGCCATTAAAGCAAAAGCGGCTTTTTTTATTTTAGCGCGCATACGCTGTTCCCGGTCTTGCCGGTCTAATTTGGTTGGTTCTGTTTGTTTCATAGCAAAAAATAACCGGCAGCTTTTGAATGTCTACCTACCGGTAAGTACATTCTATCATATAACACCGAAGCCCCGCAATTTATTGCAAAACAAAAAATCCGCCCGTAAAGGGCGGATTTTTAGGGGAATTTACAAATTAAAACAGCAGGATGATGCCCCACACCAAAAACATTCCGGCTAACGCCGCAGCCGCCAATGCAGGCGCCGCACAAAACAAAACGGCCACACAGGCGCGGGGGCCGGACACCCGGTACAACCGTGCGACATTCCGGGTTAAATACCCCAGTTGCAAGGCCAACACCAAAAGCACCAAAAGCGGCATTAAATAGTGCAAGACAGGCACCGCCAAAAACACCACCGCGGCCGCAATCAGGAGGCCTTTAATAAACCCGGCCGTACCAATTAATATAAACAACTGCGCGGGAGAGGCCGCCCGTCCAGACAAATCTAAAAACAACGCGGCACCCGCCGCCCTCAGGGCGCCCGCCAACACTTCCGCCGCAAACAAAACCATGGTTTTGCAGAGGAAGGAAAATATCCCCAGCCCCTCCCCCATATTAAAAACACACACGGCAGCCACGGCGGCCATTAAATAGCCGGAAAAGCCCACCCCGTACGCACGGCGGCGGAACAGCTTTTCAAGCCCTTCCCGGGGGGATTCCATATACGCAAAATAAGCATTTAACAGTTGGCTCATAACGCCCCCTAGTTAGACCACAAATAAGACACGTTCGGCGTAGTTAAACTTTCCAACTGTTTAGCCAGGCCTTGCCCTTCCAAATTACTGCCGAAGGAGAAAAACGCTTCGCGCAAACTTTCCCCGCGGTTGGATAAAATTTTGGGGTCTTTAAGTCCGGCCAATTCCCCGGCCAACAGGCGGGCTTCTTCTTCGCCCCCCAGTTTATCTATAAAACCCAGTTTATAGGCCCGCTCCCCGGTAAAAACCCGTCCGTCCGTATATTCCGTCAAATCGGCCGGCTTTACGCCCGGGCGCCCGGCCTTAACGGCGGCGAAAAACTGCGCGTAAGTTTCGCTCACCATATCTTGCAGCAGGGCTTTTTCCGCATCCGTCATCGGGCGGTAAGAAGAACCAATGTCTTTATATTTGCCGGACGTAATCGGCGTGACGCTCACCCCGATTTTTTGAAATAAACCTTCCACGTTATTGGTTTGCATAATCACACCCACGGAACCCGTAATGGTGCCCGGTTCCGCCACAATTTTATCGGCGGCCATAGCAATATAAAACCCGCCGCTGGCGGCTACATCCCTAAATAAAGCCACCACTTTTTTACCTTTCTTTTTGGCGGATAAAATTTCGCTGTAAATATTTTGGACGGACGCCACCGTGCCGCCGGGGGAATTAATATCAATCACAATGGCTTTGACGGCATCATCCGCCGCGGCCGTGCGGATTTTTTTGGCAATCGCGCTGGCCCCCGTCTGGCGGGAGAACGGGCCGCTTTCGCCGCCCTCGGCAATCACGCCGCGCACTTTAATCCAAGCCAACCCGGCGCCGGAAGACTTAAAACTGCCCGCCAGAACGCCTTTCTTTTTGCCTTCCCCTTTTACTTCCGGGCATTTCATACCCGGTTTGAGCACCAATAAAACGCCGCACACCGCAGATACGGTAAAAGTTAATAACAATAAAAAGCTCCACAAATTGCGGTAGGCCCCGTGCTTGGCCGGTTGGGGCGGTTCTTGGGCGGGCGGAACCGCATGGGCAGGTTCCTGCGCGGAGGGTTGCGGCTGGGAAGCCTCTTTTTCGGAAGACTCCGGCGTATTGCCCACCTTGGCTACCACGGCTTCTTCCGGCCCGGCAGCAGCCTGCGGCGCCGGAGCGGGCTGTTCATTTTCTAACAGTTTTTTCTCCCATTCTTCCTTAGGCAACCCCTGGGAAGAGGAAGAAGAAAAAGCGTCTTTCCAATCTTCGGTATTCATAGTCATAAAATCCCCTTAGGTAAAATCTTCATTAATTATAGCAATTAAATTGCTAGAATATGGCTAGCCGTATTTATATTACCCGCGCGTACGCGCGCAGAGGAGCTTATGTTTACCGGGGTTTACACCGCTTTTATTACACCTTTTGATGCAGACGGACAAATTGATTTTACCGCCCTGACCGGCTTGTTAGACCGGCAAATAGATGCCGGCATAAACGGCTTGGTTTTATTGGGCACCACCGCCGAAACCGCCACCCTGACCGGGGACGAAAAAAAGGCCGTCCTGGATGCGGCCGTGCGCCACATTAACGGCAGGGTTCCGTTTATTATCGGCGCCGGAACAAACGCCACCGCCACCACCGTGGAACAAATCCGCCTGGCTAAAGCGTATCGGCCGGAAGGGGTGCTGGTGGTCACGCCTTACTACAACAAACCCAATCCCGCCGGGCTGATTGGGCACTTTCAAGCCGCGGGGGCCGAGGGCGTGCCCCTGGTGCTGTACCACATTCCGGGCCGCACGGGCTTAAAAGTACCCGCCGCCGTTATGGACGACTTGTTAGCGGCCGTACCGCAAATTAAAGCGGTGAAAGAGTCCGATTACGATTGGGCCGGCGTGACGGATTTTGCCGTGCGCCACACGGGCCGCGTACAGCAACTTTGCGGAAATGACGATTTATTTACCCACTTTTTAGCCATGGGCGCAAGCGGCATTATCAGCGCGGCGGCCAATGTATTGGCTCCGGCTTTTGTGCATATTTACAAAACCTTTCAAACGCAAGGGGCCCTGGCCGCGTGGGAAGCCTTCCGCCCGGTGTACCCGCTCATTAAAGCGTGTTATTGGGAAACCAACCCCGTTTGCGTAAAATACTTGTTGGCCCAACGCGGGCGCTGCCGGGAAACCGTGCGCCTGCCGCTGGGCCCCGTCCGTGCGGAAACCGCCCAACGCTTAACGGCGCTTGCCGCGCAGGCTAAAGCTGATTTATTCATTTAGAGGACTCATGAAAACCGCAGGTATTATTGGTATTAACGGCATGGTAGGGCAAAAACTACTGGCCGAGTTTCAAAAAATAAAAACCCCTTTTACAATTAAAACATTCGGGCGCAAAGACGAAATCACCCCGCTGGATATTGCCGTGTTATGCACGGACAACCCGGACTCCCGCGCCCTGGTGCCCCAATTAAAAGGGCGGGTGCGTTTTTTGGTGGATATGTCGTCGGAATTCCGCTTGCAGGACGGCGTGCCGCTCGTCATACCGGAAATCAACCCGCAAACCATTACTGCCGACACGCATTTAATTGCCAGCCCCAACTGCACCACCACCGGGCTAGTGATGACGTTAGCCGCCTTGAAAGGCCATTACACGCCGCAGGAAATCTTTTTCTGCTCCTATCAGGCCATCAGCGGCGGCGGCAAAAAACTGTTGGAAGATTTCCACACGCCGGGCTCCCGCTATGCCAACAACTGCGTGCCGCAAATCGGCTCCGTGCAGGATAACGGCTACACGAGCGAAGAACTGAAAGGCGTTTTTGAAACACGCAAAATTTTGGATTTACCCACCGTTAAAGTGTATCCGCATTGTGTGCGGGTGGCGGTGGAAAATGCACATTCTTTGGGGGTGACGGTTAAATTCAACCGCCCGGCCGATATAGAAGAAATTAAAAAATTGTTTAATGATTTTCCCCATTTACAATACCGGGAAGAGCCCGTCACGCCCCAAGAGGCCAGCGGGCAGGAAACCACGTTTGCCTGCCGCCTGCGCCGGGATTTATACGAGCCCAATACGGTGCATTATTTTATAACCTTTGACAATTTGCTAAAAGGAGCCGCCATGAACGCCCGGCAAATTGTGTA
>CAKUDJ010000014.1 GCA_934644855.1 uncultured Elusimicrobiales bacterium | reverse complement strand
TTTTGGAACAGCGCCCAAGCGGAAGTATCTATATTTAACGCCTGCGCCGCCAAATAGGCCGCGCCCATAACGGTTGATTCCGTTTCCGGGCTTTTGTGCAAGTCGGTTTGCAAAATATCCGCCTGGAATTGCACCAAAGCGGCGTTGTTAGCCATGCCGCCCGCTACCGTAATGGGGCCCAAATCCACCCCGTAATTTTTAATGTAATACGCAATATCGGCCACCAAAAAGGCCACTCCGCGCAAAACTCCGGCGGCCATATCCGCCCGCTTGGTTTGGGGGGATAAACCCGCAAACACGGCAGAGGCATTAAAATCCCAATACGGGGCCCCTAAACCGCCTAGCGCGGGCAGGAACCAAACCGGGCGCTCTGATTGTGCGCACAAGTCGTCCAACTCGTCCATTTCAAAGGCAAAGCCCAACTGTTTGAGCCAATCAAACGCCACGCCGCACGCATTAACGGGGCCTTCCAAAATGAAATCACACTTGCCGTCCGTGCCGGAGGCGGAAACCGACGTCAAAATACCCGGGATTTGCTTTAGCTCTTTCCCCGCGTTGTGCAGGAAAAACGCCCCCGTGCCGTAATTAATGCTGCTGCTGCCCGCGTGGAGCCCCATACCGGCCATAAACGCCTGTTGGTCGCCCACGCACACCAAAATAGGGATTCTCCGCCCCCGGTATTCATACATCCCGTAATCTCCGGCCGTCGGGCGGATTTCGGGCAGGCAGGCGCGGTTAATGCCAAAGGCGTTTAACAAATCGTCGTCCCAATCCCCGGTATGAATGTTATAAAGCAGGGTGCGTTGGGCCAAAGTGGGGTCCGCCGCAAAAACGGCGCCTTTAGTTAAATGCCAAATTAAATAAGTAGCCACCGGGCCGACGGCCAAATCGCCCGCTTCGGCCGCGCGGCGCACCGCCGGGATGTGTTTTAAGCACCAGGCAATTTTGGGGGCGGAATAAAACGGCGTTTTATATAACCCGGTCAGGCGGTGCATATCCTGCTGGGGGGTCAGCACGCGTTGCGCTTCCTGCGCGGCGCGGCCGTCCTGCCAACTCAAAACCGGGGCCAACGCCTTGCCGGTGCGGCGGTTCCACAAAACTACCGTGGAGCGTTGGGAAGAAACGGCAATCGCGCTGACTTCCGCCTCCTCCAATTTATCTAATATCTCGTTTAAGAGGGGGATTTGGCTTTCCAACAGTTTCCCGGCCTCATATTCCGCATACCCTTCCTGCGGGTGCGCGGCCGAAAGGGTTTCCGCGCGTTTATATAATACCGCGCCGGAGCCGTCCACCGCAAAAACGCGCGTGCCGGAACTGCCTTGGTCCAACGCTAAAATGACATTATTATTCATGTTCAAACCACCTGTTCTCTTTCAGCAAGGTATAAGCGGCTTTATCCAACGCTTGCAGTTTTTCGGCCGCTTCTTGGGCATTAAAAGTATCTTGTTGGGCTTCACTATCCAACAACTGCGCGCCGCTGTGGCGCACGGCCCCTTGCGGGGTAATCAGCCCGATATTTACCCCTTCGGACACAAACGCAAAACGCTCGTCCCGGCGGGAAGTATCCAACATATTGCGCCCAAACGCCGTATACGGAACGTGCAGCCCCGTCAGCGCGTAAATGGTGGGCACTAAATCCAACTGGGATACCGTCATACTGCGTTTTTCCGCCGGGAGCAGTTTGGGGGCGTACATCACCAGCGGAATACGGAATTTGTCATACAGGGAATCCGTCTTGGCGCCGGACGTATGGTCCGCCACAAAAATAAACACGGTATTATCAAACCAACCGTCTTCTTTGGCGCGTTTCAAAAACTCGCCGATGGACCAATCCGCATACGCCAACGTATTTTTGAACCCGGTTTCCCAATCGTTGCCTTCATATTTGTCAAACTCCGGGAGCGTGCGCGCAAACGGCTCGTGCGTAATGCCGGTAAACACCATGCCCATAAAATTTTTCTCTTTGCGGTTTTTAATTTTATCTGCCGCAAACATCAGGGCCTCGTAATCGTAGCCGAAAGGGGCCTTATCCCGGTATTTTAACAGTTGGGGGATATCTTCCCACCCGTAGGACTCTTTGGCCCCCAAAAAGGAGGCTAACGCGCACATACGGTAAGAATCCCGGTGGGAAGTCTGCGCGAAAAAGGTATAGTAGCCGGCATTGGCAAAATTTTTGGGCATGGGGGATAAGGCGGTGAGTTCCAACCCGTAGCCGAACATAGGCAAACCCGGAATCAGCGGAACCCCGCTAAAAACCGCCGCAAACCCAAAAATACTGCGCAGGCCCGCCGCATACGCATTGGTAAAAGTCAGGCCGTGTTTTACTAAATCATCAAATACCGGGGTGACGCCGTAGCTCCCGCCGGAAAGCGAATCCACAAACCGCGGGTGCCAACCTTCTAGCAAAACAATCATAATGTTTACATCTTTTAGCTTGGTGGGGCCTGCGCTTTCCCGCATGAGGGGGTAAAGCGCGTTGGGGCCCGTTTCCCCGGGTGAAAAAAGCTGTTCGCGCGCCAGGCGGATAGCTTTTTCAACGGGATAATCGTTCTGCACGTCCACACGCCCTTTGCGCCCCACCTGATAGGCCGTAAAAACACCGTTGAGCGTCAACGCGGCGGCCGACGGCGTACGCGCATAATTATACACGTCCGCCACGCCTAAGGACTTGCCGCGCCCCAAATGCCCGCGCACCCCCAAAACAATCAGCAGGATAATCAGCAGGAGCTTGCCGCCCTCGGCCAGCGGGGAACCGAACTGCGGGGCAAAGCGTGTGGTAATTTTCCAACGGATAAAGCAGCACGCCAACACAAACACCGCCAACAAACCCACTAGCGGCCACAAGGCAGGCCCGAACATATAAGAAATGACAAAACCCCAATCGTGCGAAATTTGCACAATTTCTTCGGCAATATGGCGGTTTACTTTGGGGAAGTAAATTAAATCCGCCGCCAATACGCCGGCCAACACAAGCATCACGCCCGCAATAATGTATAGCAGCCACTTGGCCCAACGGCGGGAATTAACCGGCAAATTAAGCAGCAAAATAAGTGGCCCTAAAAATACGGCAATGGCGGAAAAATCAAACCGCAGCCCGTTCAAAAACGCGCTCCAAACTTCCGGCTTAGTTAAACCCTCAAAAACAGGGCGGAAACTTTCAAACAAGGCCACCCTGGCGGCCAAAAACATAGCCGCGGCCAAAAAAACAATATAAAAAGACCAACGGAAACGAAAATCCGACTTTTGCGGTTTTTTTATCCACATAGTTTACTCCGTTTTTTTAAGTTCCAGTTCTACGCTTTCCTGCGGGGTGCCCAGCGCGCCCAAACGCGCTTTTTGCTCTGCGGGAACCGTATTATCCGTCAGCAGGGCTTCCACCGTGCTTTGCGTGGGAACTAATGTTTTATGTAATAAATTTAAGGAGCGCAAAAGCTCCACCACTTTTTGTTTATCGTTAAATTGGGTATGCGTCAGGCGTTTTAGTTCGGCCTGATAATGCGCGCCGAAATGGCGGTCAAAATGCTGTGCCTGCATAAGAGCAATAATCTCTTTTTTCAATTTTTCGTAATCTTCCAACGCCGCACCGCAACGGTCAATTTTATCGCTTAATTCTTCCTGCGGTGTTTTTTTAAGCGGTGCGGGGGCCGGGGTAGCCTGCGCTTGCGCTGCAGGGGCCGCCGCCGGGGCCGGGTTTATAAAACGCGCGCCATAACCGCCGGGGCCGGTGTATTCTTTACCCGTAAATACGGGGCAGATGTTGCGGTAATCGCACCAGCGGCATTGGTTTTCGCCGGGGGTGGGGGAAAACTTGCCCGCGCGGATTTCGTCCGCCACCGCCAACACCCCGTGCCAAAATTCCGTAATTTGTTGGTCGTCGGCGCGCTCAAAATACATTTCTTTTAAGGTGGGCAGATGATAAAAGCAGAGTTTTTCCACCTTGACCTGTTGCACGCCGGGGTCCTTTTGTTGGACCAGTTCTTTAATGGCGGGGCTCATTTCGGCCACTTTTTGGTACATATATAACTGGTCCGGCGCGCGCTCCACCGTTTTGCCGGTTTTATAGTCCAAAATCATCACTTTGCCGTCGCCCAGGTAGTCAATACGGTCCAAAATGCTAATCAGATTTAAGCCGTCCGTATCCAGCTTGGACATCATTTCCACAGACAGCGGATGCGCGAACGTGGCCGCGTGCTTTTGGTAATAGGTTTCTATAATGCGGCGGCCTTCCTGGTAGCCGGCGGTTTCTTTTTCCGCACTGGCGTAGCCTTTTTTTTCAAAAGAGGTGCTCTGCCAATCTTTCGTAAAAAAATCCAACGCCTGCTGCAAGGTGGGAAAAGCGGAATTTTTTATATCGTAAATGTACTCCATCACCGCGTGGAGCGCCGAGCCGAACGCAAAGTAATATTTGGGTTTTTCCGGCAACATCAGCACATAGCGGAATTTGTATTTTTGCGGACACTCTTTATACATGCCCAATTTAGAATAAGAAAACGATAAATTTTTAGCCATATAAACCCCAACAGATAATATTATTTCCATTCTATCATTTTATGACGGAAAAACAATATAAAAAATCCGTTATGGGCACGCCGCCCGCGCCAAACACAAAAATCCCCGCCCAAAAGGCGGGGATAGAATACCACATACAATATACTTAATTGGTAAAACCAATCCGTCTGCGCGGTGCTTCCACCTTAGGCGCTGCAATTTTTATTTTGGCCCGTAAAAATTTAGTAAACGGGGTTTGGAAGGTTTTATCCAAATTGGAAGCCAACATGGTGAGTGAAGCTTCAAACGCGTTGGGATAGGTATTAAGCAAATACACCAAATCCGTCATATTTTGGGCGGCTTCTTTGGAATGGCGGGCCAGCTCTTTGTTCAAGCGGTTGCGGATGCCGATACACCGCCCTTTGTCTGCGGCGCTTTTGACGGCGGCAAAGTTGCGTTCGTTTTCCAAAATCAGCTTGTTTAATTGGAGCATTTTTCTATCCAAATTCAGCAAGTGCCGGCTTAAATGGCCTACCAAGGCATTAAATTGTGTGGGTAAGTCATCATATTGGGGAATTAAGTCAATAAATTCCGTAAAATAACGGGGAGAAATATCGGGGTAGCGCGCCGGATTGGCGGAGGTGGCAAAAAGCCCGGGAATGTTTTTTTCTTTTGCCGGTAAGAATTTGGGGTTCCTCTCCCGGTACAGCGCCGCGCCATAAGCAAAGGTTTCATTATTGCAACGTTCCGTTAAGTCTTTCAAAATAGCGGCATCTTCTTTGTTAATCCGTTCAATAAGAGCTATTTTTTGTGCATGGGTTAATTTTTCATGCAACATAGCCTGCGAAACTCTTTGTTGGTTAAGGGCTTGCAATGTAGCAATATTTTGGGCTGATAATTCCGCCTGGGACCTTAATAACTTACTGCTGGTATTAGCGGCTTTTCCGCTTGCAAGCGATACTACCCGTTTGTTGACTTTTTTAGGGGCAGTTTTAGCAACTTTTTTTGCCGCCGCGGCCACTGCATTTACTACCGGAACTTGCCCAAAAACCGGCCCGCACAGCAAACACAGGCCTACCAGGGCATACATAAGTTTCTTCATAATTTTCAGGCTCCTTCATTTAGTTTTTTTATTATACGCGTCGTATCCTTGTATGTAATAAATTTTTTTTTAATTTTTCCAGTAAAAAAAGGACCTATTTTTTTGTTTGTATGATTTTTTTCTAGGACCTTTTGCCCACGCTCACGTCATAACAAAAAAAATTCCGGGCAAAAAATTTATCTTAAAAAATATAAAAATAACCCTTTTTACAGCTCCCCAAGTACCCCAAGGGCCTTTTTTGGGGGAAATGGATTACAAACGGCGGATGAAGATTTTTTGAATCTTTCATCTTTTTTTTGTAAAATATATGTGTTCATTAGTACATCTTTTGCCCCCATAGCTCAATGGATAGAGCATCTGCCTTCTAAGCAGGGGATATAGGTTCGATTCCTATTGGGGGTACTTTTTATTAGACGGCGTTGCGCCCGAAATTATACTAAAAAACCGTTTTATACCGCCCTTTTCCGGGCGGTTTTTTTATGGGATGCCGCATACGCTACAACTATATAAACACACAAAAACCCCGGGCCAATAAACCCGGGGTCTTTTCATTTAGTTCAGAAACGCTTATTTTTTGGTTTTGGCAGGCTCCTGCTTAGCCGGTTCCGGGGTGACGGACGGCATGGGCACAAACCCGGACGGCAAACCGTACGGTGCTACCGTGGACGGGCGCCACACCTCAAACGCATTGGTAAACGCTTGCGAATAGGAGCCAAACAACCCTTTGGTGAGTCCGAATAACCCCGCCGGAAATACTTTGGGGAGCAGCCCGATACTGGGCCCGGCCAACGTCATACTGGCACCCAAAGAGGTCAACGGAATCCATAACGAGGTCCGCGGAACGTCGCTACGCTCTTCAATCCCTTCTTGAATGTGTTTATCCGTATAGTGGCTGACGGTAAGCGGAACAGCCGCAAGCCCCGTTTGGGAAAGGGAAAATACCGTCATAGCGGTAGTGGCGGCTTTATCACGCACCACGGCGGCTTCCGCCGCGTTCAGGCCCACGGTGCGGGCGGCCACATAACTGCCGCGCACCACATTCATATTTGCCAATTTCTGCAAGGATTGCGTCACGTTGGCCGTACCTACGCCCACTAGCGCAATCCCCAGGAAACCGGGGCTGTCAAAACCGTCAAAACCATAGTGCATCATCATGGCGCTGCCCGTCATATTCATACCGTAGGAAAGCATCAGCATCCGTTGGTATTCGGAGCCCATTTTGGCCGGGTCTTTCAAGGCCGCCAACATGGGTTTGGCGCGCAAGCGGGTTAACAGAGGGAACAAAACCACCGTGCCGCTGGTCACTAACGCCACCCAGTTTTTGCGGTTTTCTTTTTGCATTGCGTTAATCCAACCAAAGTCGGTCACTTCCGGGCGGATTAACTGGTTGGCCGCTTTGTTAAAGGTGGCAGCTTCAAACCCGGTAAAGGTAAACGCGGCTGCAGTTAAGGGGAGGAGTTCCTTACTGGCTAAAATACGCAAGGAGCCCCACGTTTCGCCCCAACCGTCCCTAAAGAAAGTGCGGGCGTTTTTAGCCAAAAGGGCGGAGCGCATGGCAAGCCCGCCGGATACAGGCGTAAAATTCATAAACCCGGCTACTTTACCGATATTCGGGTCAATGCGGGAGAAATACAAACTGGCCAAAGAGGCGGCGGAAATCGTCCCCAACACCGGGAACGCGAGTGAAAAGTCCGTAGCCCCCGGGGCAAACAAGTTTGCGGCCACCGGCGGAACCAACATAGCAAAAGAACCGATGTTCTTAAACGCCATACTGGTTAATAAAGAACCGCCGCCGCCAATGCGGTCAATCAGCAAATTCAGGCCGGAGCGGTTGAGCGCGGAAGACATACCGATTGCCGCGCCGGAGACAAACAACGGCCAAATGGGGGGCAAGTTGCTTTCGTTTACTTTGCCGTAAAAGCCGGAAGCGCCCGCAAAAGCCATACCGAATAGCGCCGTACCCAAGGCCATTTTTACCGTTTTTAAGGCGCCGATTTTCATCACCAAGGGAGAAAATACCGGGGTCAGTAAAGACGGAATATACGGCAACGCCAGGGAAATCATGGTTTTATCGGTTTCCGTAATGCGTTCACCATAAATGTTTTCAAGCGGCGCAATTAAGCTGGAAGAAGCCGAGCTCAAGCTCAACCCCGTAGCAATATACAGCGGGATTAATTTATTACCGGTGCGGCCTACATTTACATTAAAACGCACCCCTTGCGGCGCTTGGCGCGCAATAGACAAGAACGGGTTTAACTGCGTTTTGCGCACCCCGTACGAGAACGGCGCCACATTGCTCAGCAATTTTCCGTCACGGTAGAAATTCAACGCGCCGGTGGGGGACATAATCATTTGGGCATTTTCCAACCCCAAATAGGTGTCCGCCTTCAGCGTAAGCGGCACGGAAACCGTTTCGCCCGATTCCAACTGTCTAAATACAGGAACCTCCGTGGCGTATTTCTTCTCTTTGCTTTGCGGAAACAAATTCTTAAAAGAGAAAGACGGGCGTTTATAAGCCGTTAATTTCAATTCAAACGGAGTGGTTAAAGCGGCTTTTTCCGCCGCCAAAATAAATTCCGGCATTTGTTGCGCGTCTAATGTTAACTTGAAATTTTTAGCATTAGCAGTTTGGCCTAAATCGTTGCCGAAACCAAAGGTAATACCATTTTTACCTTGGGTAAATACGGCGCGTTGGTAGCTGTCTTTACCAAGGCCGCTTACGCCGTTGGCCGCCACCACATTTAAGGGCAGTTCTTCGGCCGCAGTACCGCCTTGCACCAGTACGGCAGAGCCTAACTGCGTGGTTTTGGTTTTAGGCGCTTTGGGCTCTTTTGCCGCCGCCACGCTTTCCAACGCGGCAGGCGCTTTAATGCGTTTATCCGTATTGACGGCGCTTAATAAAGCCTGGCCGATTTTGCCATAGGCGGCATCATTAAAAATACGGCGGTCGGCATCTAACGCTTGGGTCAAATTGCTAACCAAAAGTTTTCTGTAAGAACCGCGAGAGAATTTGCGTTTGAGCCACCCGCGACGCGCAAATTGGGTATTGGCCGCGGCGGTGGCATCCGCCAACATTTGCATAGCAAAGGCCGATTGTTCCGCGGTGGGCGCCTGGCCCAACACGCCGGTTAAAAGCGTATTGACGGCGGAGGCATCCGTTTGGCCGTTTGCCAACAGGGAACGGCGCTCAAAGGACGCAATATTCTGCGGCACTTTTACTGTTTTCAAAGCTTTTACATCCGCCGCTAATGCCGCCGTTTCACCCGGCTTATAACCCGGCAAGCCGGAAATTTTGCCAATTTCTTTAGACAAAACCGCCCGGTAGGCGTTATCGGCATTGAGCGTAGCTAATTGGGCCAATTTGCCGCGGTTGGCAAATTCTATATTTGCCCGCTGGGTAGCCATACTTAAAGCCTCATTAATGGTGGCTACCTGTTGTTCACCCAACACAGCCGGGAGTCTGGCAGCTTGGGCATCTACGGCTAACGTGCCCGCCGCCGTAGAGAACTTCAGGTTTTCGGATACTAATTTGGAAGCCGCAGGCACAAACCCGCTCGGCACTTTTAATAATTCTGCCGTCGTGGGCACTTTGGCAAATTGCGGCATTTGCGCCAATACCACGGGTTCCATCCCTTTGCGGATACGCACCGGGACATTGCGCAACGTGCGCAAGGGTTTTACCACATTTAAGCGGCGCAGCATAACGGCCCGTTCCGCCACCGTGGCCCCGTTGCGGGCCATCCGCATGGCTTTGAACATGGCACGCCCGACCGTGGCCCCTTTGGCGGCCAGTTTGGTCAGGTCTACCAAACACCATACCAAAATGGCAATATCACCGTATTTGGCGGCTTTTAAGAACCAGTTGGAACGGTCTTGGCGCACACGCTTGGCATTATAGGGCCCGCTGCCTTTTTTATAGGCTTTGATGGCGTAGCCCGGTTTGGGGGCGCGCACTTTGGCGTTGGCCGCATATACTTTATAAAGCTTGCGGTCCAATTCCAGTTCGCTGTCCGCGCTTAAATCGCCCATGCTTTGGTTGAATAAATGGCGGGCAATCGCGCCGGCAGCCGTCAGCCCGGTTATAGATACATATTTCTTAAACATCTCCCGGCGTTTGTTCCATTCCGTGCGGTTGGCGGCCGCTTCCGCGGCGGAAACGGTTTTGGAGCGCCCCTGGCTGGTTAAATACTTCCCGGGTTGTAAATATTGCCCCTGCGGAGCATAATTTGAGGCCCCGCTTTTACCGCTTTCCAAAGCCCCCACTAAAAAGGGTTGAATCCCCGCGCAGCCCATTTGGTATACCGTTTTAAGCTGAACGGTTTTTTTACTCCAGGCGGCGCAGCGGTCCACCCCAAATTCCTTTAACATAGCCAAACTTTGCGTGCTGCCTTCGTTAGCTAATAACAGGGCCACGTCTTCCCAGGCGTTGCCCATGGGAGCGGTTTGGGAGCGGTCTTTCGTCAACGGATAAACGGCATATTTGGAAACTTCACCCAAATACTGGCCGTTCATATTTTTGAATACCTCAACCAACGTGGTAAGGCTGAAAAAATCTATATTGGAAATATCACGTTCTTTAATGGTAGCGGAAGCAATAAACCCGCGCAATACATTATATTGCTTCATGGATAAAAGCGCACTCACGCCGCCCAATAACACAGGCACGGCGTACACG
>CAKUDJ010000013.1 GCA_934644855.1 uncultured Elusimicrobiales bacterium | reverse complement strand
GGCATAGACTTTTCCCGCGCCGTCACCCGCCAGCTGTCTTTGGACCCCTTGAAACTGACGGATGTGGTGGTGATGGGCTTAAACAAACAATCTACCGCGTATGCCACCATTAAATATGTACCCACGGAAGCTTCCAAGGTATATTTTGAAGTGTATACGCCGGGCACCCAATTTGACAAAACCACCACGCCCACCGACGGGAACGCCGCCTCTCCCACTATTAAAGCGGGTACCGGGTACCGGGTGTTTTCTTCCGTAGAAGAACGCGGCTCCCGCGCCACTTATACTACTAAGTGGGACGGTACCTGTATGGACAAAGACACCTGCAACGGCACTACGGTTATTGCGGCGTTGGGTGCGAATGCAACCTTTATAAAAGGCGCCCCCATGCCGGACGGCAACTACGTCTATGTGCTGTGGGCGGAAATCCCGTATCAGGAAAACTACACCAATGCGGCGGGCGTCATTTACAGCGGTGTAAAAACGGTCAACTATACTATCGGCACTATGCCGGTGGAACGGGGCCTGGTGGATATTACCATTCAGCCGGTCAGCTATTCCACGGTGGGTTCCAGCCCCACGGCGTATGGTTTGGACCCGTTTGTCTTCAAATATATCTTATCGCGGGATGCTACCGCCAGCGCCGAGGTGCAAAACACCGCCGGGCTTACGGTAAAACACTTAACGCCCGCAGAAGGCCAACCCGGCGTGGCCCAACAAATTAATACTTTAAGTTGGGACGGCCGCGACGACGCCGGCCGTATGGTGGGCCCCGGTACCTATGTATTTGCCGTAAAAGCCAAAGACGGGATGTTCCCGGATATGGTCAACACGGCTACGGCGGTATTCCCGGTGGATTTGTACCATGTGGTAGATGTTTCCACTACGGATGTATATGGCGATAGCGGGGCCAAAGCTACCATTAGCTACTACCTCTCTAAAGCAATGAATGTGCAGGTAAACATTTATAATAAAGATGTGGTTATCCCGGTAAATAATACGTTAGAAAATACCGAAGATAGCACTACCTTTGCCACGACACCTGTTATAACCTTTGAACCGTCCGCTACGGTGGGAACCACGTACGAAACCCAACGCACTTTCAATAACAACGTGACGACGGTGGTGGTCACCCAAAGAACCGTCACCTTGGCTACGGAAGCCGAACTGGCTGCCCAATGCGCGGGCATTACGGAAGCGGATGCATTGGCTACCTGCCGTGCCCAAAATAAATATAAGGTAGTGTCCGTCAATACCACCACGACCAAAATCATGAGTGACTGGCCGCCTAAAGTGTGTAATACGGCGGACCATCCGGGCGTGTTTGACGCAGGCCATGTAGACCCGAGCAAAATTGCCTCTACGGGTACCAAATGTATTTATGTAAACGATACCACCTTTACCAACTACCCGGCCGACAGCTCCGCCGCGTTGGATGTACGCTTGCAACCCATCAAAACCTTTGACGCAAGCTCCACCCGCCCCGGCGAAGGTTCCCGCATTGTGGAAGAATGGGACGCGCTGTATTTCTACAATCCGTCTTCTCCCCAATGCAAAGGCTCTACCAATTTGAAATCCTGCGCGTATGAAATGGTGCCGGACGGCCAATATCCGTTCTACATTTCTGCCCGCTCTAACGAGCCTGTGTCCTTATATTATGCGGCAGATACTTTGGAACCGGTTAAAAAAGCCGAAGAAGTAAAACAAGCGTCTTTCATTTACGCTACGGAAAAACCCAACTCCCGCATTAATGTGACCCGCGGGCCGGTGTTCTTCCTGGACGGCTCCACCACGGTGTACCCGAATCAGCCCCAGTTGTTTAATGTATCCAGCGGGCCGGTATTCGTGCCGCCGTATGAAATCAGCTTTGCGGTATCCCGCGCGGCTACGGTAGATGTGCAGATTGTAGCGTTGAAACCCAATGTGTGCACCACCTCCGCCACGGACGGCAGCCAGAAAAATAACCAGGTGGGGGATGTCTGCAAACATTTGGCTACCACTACCATTATGAATACGGGCAATTTTGACCCGTCCGCCACCCGCAAAGTGTATTGGGACGGCACCGACGACAACGGCTTTTATGTAAAATCTGCCGTGTACGAAGTGCGCTTGATTGCCAAAAACTACCCGGATGCCAACTTGTACCAGGAAACCGTCAAGAGTATTTCCTTAAATGCGGACCTGTTAAAAGTGTTTGACCTCTTGGAAGTGGACGGCTATGCCCAAGCGGAACGCGGGAAAAACATACCGATAAGCTACCAGATTTCCGTACCTATGAAAGTAGCTATCCAAATCTTTAAGCCCGGTACCACTATTTACGATTATCAAAAAGGCACCCTGCGCAACCCTGCCACGGGTAAAGAAGTAAAAGATATTCACGAAGTCCTCGTGCGCAGTATTGTGGGGATACGCCCTTCCACCACCTTGATTACCGAGGAATGGGACGGCCGCGATTATGCCCAACAAGAAGTGCCGGATGGGACTTATCCGTTCCGCTTCGTCACGGCTACGGCCTCTGCCGATATTGATACCATTACGGGTGAAATTATCCCCGGGGATGATGCGTCTTTGGACGCCGCCGATTGGAAAGTAAACTATGTGGCGGATGCGTACCAATACCAAACGCTGCATAAAGCCACGGTGGCTATCGGTGACGGACGCTTTGTCTGCTCTGATTGGGAGAAAACCGTATTCTTCTATCCCAACCCGTTGCGCCAACCCTACGGCACGTTGGAAATTACCAAAATGCCGGTGCCGGGTACTATGTCTATCAAGTTGTATACCTTGGCGGGCACGCTGATTCGCGATAGCGGATATACCTGCGTGGATGCCAACAACTATACAACCACCATTGGGCAAACGCTGTCTTTCAGCCCCGATAATAACATCAGCGGGGATAAAGTGGACGAAGCCACGTTTGCCAACGTCCGTAATGCGGCCCTGCGCTGCCGTTGGGATAAAACCAACCAACACGGCAAAAAAGTGGCCCGCGGCGTGTACTTTGGTTTGGTGGACTTTAAGGCCCAAAACGGGCGCGAACACTGCCAAAAAGTAGTGAAAATTTTGATTCCGTAAGGTAAAAAGTTAATATATGAATATAAAAATAAAAGTTTTAGCCGCTTGTTTAGCCGCCGGGTTGTTTAGCGCTCCGGCCTATGCTATTAACGACTGGGCCGGCACCAGCGCCAGCCAGTTCTTAAAGATTGATGCCGGCTCCCCGCGTGCGCAAGCCTTGGGGAATGCGTATGTGTCTATCGCGGACGGCCCGGAAGCCTTGTTTTGGAACCCGGCCGGGGCCGCGTCGGCCACGTCACGCGAGCTGCAGTTTTCGTACCTGGACTACCTGCAAGGCTACAAAGCCCGCACGTTGGGTTATTTGCAGCCGGTAGGTAAAACCATTATCGGCGTCACGCTCAACTATATGGATATGAGCGGCTTTGATTACCGCGATACCCAGGGCCGCCCGCAGTATGCAGGTTCCCACCCGGTGCAAAACTTTGTGGGCAGCCTGTCTTTGGCGCGCGGGTTTTTCAGCCAAAAGTTGCAAATCGGCGGTACCGCTAAATATATTAACGAAAAGCTGGACTCCAACCGCTACACCAATGTAGGGTTTGATGTGGGCGCCAAATTGCGCCTGGTAAATTGGTTGGGTTTAGGCGGCGCCATTGTAAACATTGGCGATAAAGACGATATGCCCCGCGGGCTGCGCTTGGGGGCGGATTTGAATACCCGCTACTTTACTATCTCCGGCGAATATATGGACTACCGTGACGACGACGCCCGCTACGGCGTGGGGTTGGAAGTACACATCCCGGAAGATTTGTTATCGGTCGCCCGGTTTGATTTGCGCGTGGGGTATTATACGCGCGACAACACGGGTATCAGCACCAGCAAAGGGCTGCAAAGTTTAGGGTTGGATGAAACCTCCAAAGTATCCTTTGGGTTTGGTATTTACAGCTCCGAATTGTTCGGCTATGGGGCTTCTATTGACTATGCCGTCACGCCGTTTGGGGCGTTGGGAACCTCGCAACAGATTGCGGTGGGCATCCAATTTTAATGTATGAAACATGGGGAAAACGCAACGCTGATAAAGAACAAAAAAGGGCAAACTGCCATAGAATACGTCATTACGGCAGCGGCCTTGTTTAGTGCTTTTTTGGCTTTTTATGCGTTTTATTCCCACATTATCCCCCAGCAGTTTGAACAGGGGTCTAAAGTGATTTTGGAAGTATACGAAGCAAATTGATTTTACAAATTAGGAGGAACGCAAATGAAGTTTATTATTGCCGTGGAAAACAAGCTGGAAGCCATTAAAAACGCCGCCATTTCTTGCATGAAAAAGAAAGAAGGGCAGAACACCATTGAGTATATCTTGATGTTGGGCGTTGTAGTGGGTATTGCGTTGTTGGTGGGCACCCTGGTTAAAAAAATGATGCCGGAAGTATTTGAGAGCATCAAACAGAAAATCTTGGGTGGCGTCAACAGCATTGAGCAGTAATTTTTAGGAGTAAAAATGAAGCTTTTTCGTAGGGGGCGTGGCGGTCAAGTGACCGTGGAATTAATGCTGATTTTGCCTGTATTTATGCTGATGATTTTTTTCATCCTGGAATACGGCAACATTGCTTATCACACGCTAATTGCAAACCACGCCTCCTATGAATTTGCCCGTATCGGGGCTATGGTGGCCGTAAAAGAACCCAGCGGCCAACCCAATAGTTTGACGGTGCAGCAAAGCATCACCCGGGCCAAGCGCAAAGTATTCGGCGCGGCGGGTGAGCGCATTAAAGTAAGGGTGAAAATGGAAACAACCGGGCGGGACCCGATGTTTTCGCCCCACCGCCACCAAGATATTGTAGTGACGGTGACGTACCCCATAAAGCTGATTTTTCCGGGCACCAGTTTTATGTTGGCCAGTAAACCCCGCCACCAGGGGATACGCAATATAGAGGCCGTAGCCAGAATGCCCGTTGAAAAAATGTATTTAAGTGCAGACAAACAATAACAGATTTGATTTAATTATAATATACAAGGAAATTTTTTAAGGAGAGTTCATGAAAAAAGGAATTTTGTTGCCGTTAATCCTTGCCATTGGTGCAGCTGTTATATATTCCATGATTGTAAATAGCCAATCCAGCAAGCTCAACGCGTCTAAAACCATTAAACGCGTATTGGTCCCTATCCGGGATATTAAAGAGCGCGAAGTAATCAAGCGCGATGCTATCAAATGGGTGCCGATACCTTCCGCCTATGTGCAAAAAGACGCGCTGACTTACACCACGGATGCCGATTTTAAGGCCGTGGAAAATGCGGTGGCGCGTATCCAAATTCCTAAAGGCAACCAAATTTCCAAGTATTCTATTACTTCTTTATCGCCGGAGGCGGGGCTTTCCAGTAAAATCCCGGTGCAGATGAGAGGTTTTATTATTAAGGTGGATTCCACCGTGGCCGGTATGATTAAGCCGGATGATAATGTGGATATTCTTTTGACGTTTGAAGCCGTGATGAAAAACGGCGCGCGCCAAAAAGTGACCGTCACCCTTTTGCAGAACATTAAGGTATTGGGCGTAGGTGCTAACTTGGGCCAAGGTTTGGATGCTAAAAGCGCGGCCGGTATGCGCAGTAAAGAAGACGAAGCCGCCGCTTATACGGATAGCTCCACCCTGTCTTTGGCTCTTTCTCCGCGTGATGCGCAGTATTTGGCGTTGGCGCAATCCGAAGGGGATATTTCCGTCATCTTGCGTTCTCATGGCGACGGTACCAACTACCTGATGGAAATTGCAACGTTTGAAAAATTATTTCAATAAACAGGAACCATCATGACAAATAAAACGTTTATTAAAAAATTATCCGCAGTAGTTTTGCTATTGGCTTTAGTGGTCCCCTGCGCGCACGCTAAAAAGACGCGCCTGGTGTCCGTCAGTGCCGACGTAGTGGAAATCGGCGGCTCTATGAGTTCCGTAAAGGGGTTTGCCTGGAACCAAATTTTTGACTTTGAAGAAGCCGCCATCCCGGGGATTTTTTCCTTGGGGGATTTTGAGCGCAAAACGGCCGTAGCCACCCGTTTAAGGCTTATGGAAACGGAAGGCCGCGCGCATTTTGTCTAACCCCAAGATTGTCACCAGTTCCGGCAACCAGGCCAACATCTCCGTGGGCGGGCGTATCCCGTACCCGGTGGTCAACAGCCAGGGGGCCGTGGGTACCCAAATGGAAACGTACGGCGTATTGTTGAACGTGACGCCTACCATTATCCCGGAACGCGGCAACATCATTGATTTGCAGTTGGAATTGAAAGTATCCCAACCGGATTATTCCCGTGCCATTATGATTGGTACGTCTACTTCATACTCCATTTTGGAACGCTTGGTGCAAACCCATGTGGAGTTAAACAGCGGGGAAACCTTGGTTATCGGCGGATTAAAAAGCAGCAGCCGCAACGTATCGGAAGACCGTGTGCCGTTTTTGGGCCGGTTGCCGTTAATCGGGCTGTTCTTTAAGAGCAAAGACGTGACGGAAGACCAACGCTCCTTGTTCTTATTTGTGACGGTAGAGGTAGTGGAATAATTTAATTATGGCCGACATGGAAAATACTTTCAAAACAGAATCCAAGATTATCACATTTACCGGGCCCAAAGAGGGCGCCGGTAAAACCACTTTGGTGTTAAACTTGGCTTTGGGGTGGGCCGGTATCCAAAAGCGGCCCGTACTGATTGTGCCGTTGGACCCGTTGGCCCGCCAGGAACACAGCTTTTATTTGAACATCAAAAAACCCGTCAGCGTAGCCGATATTCTCAAAACCTTGGGCAATACCAATATTGCCGTGGTGGGGGGGCTTTTGCGCGGGAAAATTTCCATGTCCCAATGGGGGGTGGGCGTACTGCCGCTGGGCAATACCCGCGCGCAAGTGGCTACCATGAGCCCCAAAATTTTAATTCCCATTTTGTCACGCTTATCGCAAACCTTTGATATTTTCCTGGATGTGGACTCCAGTTTTCCCATGCAGGCGTTTGCGTTTGATATTTCGGATAAAGTTTTTTGGGTCACCAATGCCACCCGTTCGCACTTAAATTCCACCGTGCAGTTGTTTAACGATTATAAAGAGCAACGCTACGCATTGGACCGCATCAGCGTAATTTGCAACGCCTATGATACGCCCGGCTCCATTCCTTATGAAGAAATGGAACGCGTGTACCAATCTTTGCTCGGGCGCAATATTGACGTGTTTTTGCCGTGGGATGAGGGCATTATGGCTTCGTCCAACCGGCGCGAAGTGGAAATTATCGTCAATCCGCAAAGTGAATGGATTAAAGGCTTGCGTTTGGTTTTGGCCAAAATCCGGGATTTACGCTCCGCACCGAAGGATTGGGTCGCGGAAGTTTCCGACGAAGAATTTACCCAAGCCGCCAAGGAAATTTGGAGCCCGGTACTGTTTAACGGGGGGGGCGCCCAGGTGGCTGAATCCCACATTGCGGCGGACTCGGCCGATAACGCCGGAGAAGCCAACAAAACCAAATTATCTTTTTGGGACGACTTAAAACAGAAAGTGCATAAAGACGTCGTACGCACCTTGGAAATTGAACGCATTGTCATTAGTGACGAAAGCTCCGCCAGTGAGCAGACCCGCAAACGCGTGGCCGCCATTGTGGACGATATTTTACAAAAGCAACCCAATTTGCAGTTTTCACGCGAACAACGCACCCGCTTCAGCTCGGAACTGTTGGACGAAATTTTAGGTTTGGGGCCGTTGGAAAACTTAATGCGTGATGCCAGCGTGACCGAAATTATGGTCAACGCCTTTGATAAGATTTTTATTGAACAAAAAGGTAAACTGACGCTGACCAAATACAAATTCCGCAATAATGAGCAGGTCGTGCAGGTTATTAAGCGTATTGTATCCCCGCTCGGGCGCCGTATTGACGAATCCGTCCCGTTGGTGGACGCGCGCTTAAAAGACGGTTCCCGTGTAAACGCCATCATTGCACCGTTGGCCGTATCCGGGCCGACGCTGACCATCCGCCGCTTCTCCCAAAAGCCGTTCGGGCCGGAAGATTACTTCCGTTTCGGCACCATTAGCCGTGAATGTATGGATTTTTTGGAAAAATGCGTCCGTATCCGCAAAAATATTATTGTTTGCGGCGGTACGGGTACCGGTAAAACTACGTTCTTAAACGCGCTTTCCGGCTATATTTCCCATAACGAACGTATTATTACGGTGGAAGATACGGCCGAGCTCCGTTTGCAGCAGCCGCACTGGGTGTCTTTGGAAAGCCGCCCGCCGAACGTGGAAGGCAAAGGGGCTATTACCATTCAAGATTTGGTAAAAAACTGTTTGCGTATGCGCCCGGACCGCATTGTAGTAGGGGAGTGCCGCGGCGGCGAAGCGTTAGATATGTTGCAGGCCATGAACACAGGTCACGAAGGGTCTTTGACCACCATTCACGCAAACACCCCGCGCGACGGTTTATCCCGTTTGGAAGCGATGTGTATGCAAACCGGGGCCGATTTGCCCATTTTTGCTATCCGCGAAATGATTTCTTCCGCGGTCAATATGATTGTCCAACTTTCCCGTTTTTCGGACGGTTCCAGAAAAGTGACGTATATTACCGAAATGACGGGCCAAAAAGACGGCGCCATCCAATCGGTGGACTTGTTCCGCTATGTGCAGACGGGCGTGGATGATAACGGTAAAGTGCAGGGCTTTTTTGCCCCTACCGGGAATTTGCCTTCTTTCTTTACGGATTTTAAGGCCAAAGGGGTACCGCTGCCGGAAGAAACCTTTACCAAAAATGCCGTGGCTTTTGATGAAGCCGGTAAACCTATTTTGTCTGCCGCGCAAGCGGCCGCAGGGGGGGCTGTTGTGCCGCCGCCTCCGCCCGGAGTAAAATAATCATGAAAATGAAAAACCTTTTGGTGTTGTCCGTTGCCGCGTTTTTGTTAGCTTCCGTGTGCTTGCCGCAAACGGCTTCGGCGCGTGCGTTAAACCGCAACGATAAACGCCGCATAGAATGCGCCATGTTCAAAATGCGCATCCTTGCCGAAATGTTTGACGTGCGTGTGCCGGCCAGCAAAAAAACATATACCTTGCCGGACGTGTGCCCCACCCCGGCTAGCGGGAATAAGACTGTTCAGGCGCCCAAATGGTTTTTAGAAGGCTATGAAGAACGCGGTAAAGATTCTACGGGTAAACCCGTGACCGTCCGGCGGGAAGCGGAACTTTCCCGCATGGATAAAAACAAAGTGGTCTATGTGCCCAAAGAGGGGACTTTCAGCGAGGTGGACCTCTGGCGCCAGGCGTTTTCCAACGTATATTTGTATTTAGATAGAGCCAATACGTCTATGGACCCGTCCCAGCCGGTGTCGTTGGACCAGCTTTCCCGCGGCTATGTAGGCAACCGCATTAACTTGGTGGCCACCCTGGACCGCTTAAATAAAGATTTACTGCGCAATAACCGCCCGCTGATTATGAAAGACAGTATGGGCGGTCGTGCGCGCACCATGTTGGCCACTTTTGAGTTGATTAATAACGAATTTTTCAGCACGATTGAATCTTTTTCAAGCCCGGAAAAACAAAAAGAAAACAAATACCGCCAATCCGTGCAGGCGGTGGTGGTGTTGGCTAACCAGTTATATGGGGAATTTATGTCCAAGCCGGTGCCGGTCTTTCCGCCGGACCCGAAAGGCTTGCAAGATACTCCGGCAGACCGCGGTATTTATTTTTTGATGTTGTTTATCGGCGCGGGGTTAGTGGGTTATGCCGTATATTTACTATTAGAAATAAAACGCCAAAGCTTTATGCTGATGATGGATAATTACCGGGAAAAAAGCCTGTCTTGGGCGGAAGATTTCAACCGCCAATTCTTAACGGTGGACATCCGCTATATTGTGTTTGGCACGGTAGGGGCCTTTGCGTTGTTCGGGTTGTTTATGGGTGTAAGCACGGGCGGCTTTAGCGGTGTATTTGTATTCTTCCTTTTTACCGCCATGGGGGTATATGTAAGTATCCGTATGCCGGAGACTGTTTTGGATATGCTTAAAAAGAGCCGCGGTAATAAAATCAACGCGCAGTTGATGGACGCGCTGATTTTGCTTTCCAACTCATTGCGTTCGGGTATGGATATTGTGCAAGGTTTTGAAAAAGTTTCTACCGAAATGCGCCCGCCGATTGCGGACGAGTTCGGGTTGGTTATCAAGAACTATCAGTTGGGTACGCCCTTTGAAAAAGCGTTGGAAGGCTTAAACGACCGGGTGGACAGCCGTATGTTGACTTACATTATCAAGGCCATTGTCATCCAACGCCAGGTGGGGGGTAATTTAACCGTTATTTTTGCCCGCTTGGTGGAAAACATCCGCGAAGAAAGCAAACTGGAAGAAAAATTGCAGGCCATGACGGCCCAACAGAAAATCCAGTCTATTGTGGTGGGGATTATGCCTTTCTTAATGGTGGGCGTTATGTTCCTGTTCCGCCCGGACGAAATGATTGCCTTTTACGGCAGCCCGGTAGGGT
>CAKUDJ010000012.1 GCA_934644855.1 uncultured Elusimicrobiales bacterium | reverse complement strand
TTATGGCCGCGCGCGAAAGCGTCTATCTGCACAACATCCGTTATGTCGTTCAGCCGGAAGTCAAAGACATCCGCGTTTGGTTATAATTTTTTATAAGGAGAGTATACCGTGAAACTTAAAATTTTATTATTGGGCCTTTTAGCCTTTGTTCCGTTGGCCGCCCAAGCCGAACAGGGTGACCCCGTATCTATGGAAACCATGCTGTTAGACGTTCCCACCGCCGCCGTGTTGGACCGCTACCAAGCCTCTTTTACTACCCGCGCCTATTCGCACGGGACGCTTATGGAAAGCATAGATTTTGGCGTTTATCCCCGTATTAACATCGGCATTTCCGTAGCCTCGCACGAATTAGTGGGGGACTCGGCCTCCGTCAAAGTATTAGACCCGGACTTTCAAGCCAAATGGAGAATTTTTGACGGCAATTTATATATTCCCGCCATTGCCATCGGCTATGACGGCCGCCGCTATGGCTACGGCTACCAAAACCGCTCCTACACATACCCGGTCAACAAGAGCAAAGAATATATGGATGACCGCAAAGGCGGCTATGTATCTTTTACCCGGGAAATTGTCTTTCCGGGCTTGAATGCCTCCGCCGGGCTCAACTTTTCCGATTTTGATTTTGACGAACTGTATATGTTTACCGGTATGTCTTACACCGTTCAAGACACCGTGGGGTTGGTGGCCGAGTGGGACAACATCCGCAACGTGCGCGATTCCCGCTTGAATATAGCCGCGCGGTTTTATTTGCACCCTTCCCTGGTGTTGGATGCCGGCGTGCGGCGTATCGGCCGCGGGGACGAAAGCGAACGCGTTTTGCAAATCCGCTATGTCACCAATTTTTAACATATAAAAATTGTTTTAGCCGGCTCCGCGCCCCTGCGGCGGCGGAGCCGCTTTTATACGAGGACCTATGAACCAACAACCAACGCCCAAATCCGGCATACCGCAATTCAAAAGACGCACCATTTTTATTAAAAAATCACTGCAAGTGCGCTATATGCTGCTGATTATTTTTAGCGTACTCATCGGCCTTGGGATTATGACCTTTGAGCTATCCGCCACCTTGGATGAGATTTTTGACCGCTACCCCGTACTCATACAACCTTTGTATGATAATTTACTGCCTATTATGGCCTCTTTTGCCTACAAACTGGCGCTTTATATTTTGTGTGTGGTGGTTATTTCCGCCCTGGTATCGCACAAAATGGCCGGGCCGGCATACCGCTTTGAGCAAGTGTTCAAGGCCGTAGCCAAAGGGGATTATTCCCAACGCGTACACTTGCGCAAAGGGGACCAATTTATGGATTTGCAAGATGCCTTTAACCAAATGATGGATAAAATACAGGCGGACTTACAAAACAAAAAATAGGGGATATTATGAAAAAACTATTGCTTTTAATACTGGCGTTATGTGCCTCCCAGGCGGCTTTTGCCCAAAAAGAATACGGCATTAAATTTTCCAGCTTAATTAATGACGAACTCACCCTGGAAAACGCCATCCGCCTGGGGTTGGAAAATAATACGGACTTTCTAGCCGCCCGGCAAGAAATTATCATTGCCGAACAAAAAGTAAACGAGGCTAAATTTATGTTTCTCCCGCAAGTGGCCCTGCAAGGTACGGCTACTTGGTTTCATTTGGATTACCCGATGGTCCTGCCGGAATCCGTTGCCAACCGTTTTATTTTAAGTGATGACCTCATCCGCTTAACGGACGATTCCTACAAAAACCAATTTTACGGGGTGGGCATTACCGCCACCCAGTATTTGTATTCGGGCGGGCGGATGTCCGGCGCCTTAAAAATGGCACGCGCCAACTTAAAACAAGCCCAAAGCAAATACGATACCGTTAAAAATGCCGTAGTATTAAACATCAAAAAGGCATTTTTTAACTTACAATACGCCCAGGAATACGCCCTGCTGACCGAAAAAACGGCCCAAAAAGCCACGCGGTATTATAAAAATTCCGCCTTTTCCCCCTGGGAACGGGTGCAGGCCCGCGCCGAATGGGCCCGGTTTACGCTAGCGCAAAACGCCGCCGCCCATGACCTTAAACAAGCGGAACTGGCCATGTTGGTTGCCTTAAATAAAGAGCTTAACTCCCATGTAAAAGTGATGGGGGTATTCAAACCCATAAAAGTAGATTTAGATTTACCGCACCTCAATTTATGGTCTATGGAATTCCGCCCGGAATTAAAATCCGCCATTTATGCGTTGGAATTAGATAATTTGGCCATAGATTTAGCCCTCTCCCGCCGCTACCCGGATGTGATTTTGACCGGCAGCTACGAACAACTGGGCTATGACAATGTGGATGCGGTCAATAAACAGATTTCTTTAGCGGTCCGGCTGCCTTTTTCGTACAATTTAGCCACCCAGTCCGCACAAAAAAAGGCCGAACAGCGCCAAAGTACCTTGCGCCGCTCCGCCATAGAAGACAAAATCCATGTGCAAGTAGCCCAGGCCCACGCTTCTATGACATTTTGGCAAGCGGAGGTACTGGCCCGGCAAGATACGTTTAACGAAGTTTCCGCCTTACTTACAAAAGCACAACAGGCCCCGTTATCCGGCTTGTCCCCCCTCCGCGCCGCCCAAGCGTATTTGCAAACCGGCACGGATTATTACCAAGCCATTCGTAATAATTTAACCGCCAAAGCCCAGTTGGAATGGGCCATCGGCAAGGATTTATAATGCCCGTAAAAAGCATCTTTCTCTCCGTTTTAGGGTTTGTTTTACTGCTTGTTTCCGCCCAACCCGCGTGGACACTCGGGCGGGAAACGGACGACGAAATTTTGCGCAATTTTTTATGGGAAAAACTGATTCAACTGCCTAAAAATAAACGCCCGCAAATCGGCCTGGCCTTATCCGCCGGCGGCGTGCGCGGGTTTGCCCATGTGGGCGTTCTGGAAGTATTGGATAACTCCGGCCTGCCCATAGACAGCATGACCGGGACGTCCATGGGCTCGGTAGTGGGCGCGCTATATAGCGCGGGGGTGCCCACCTCCAAATTATGGGAAATCAGCCGCCACATGACCCTGCAAAAAATCACGCCGGACTTAAACGTGGGCGGGCTTTTACGCTTTTTACTGGCCCGGCAGTTGCCGTCTTCCAGCAATATGGAAAATTTCTTAAACGAACAACTGGGCGAAATGCGCTTTGAAGATATGCAAATTCCCTTTTCCTGCGCGGCGATGGATGCCAAAACCGGGGAGCGCGTATTATTCAATTCCGGGCCCTTGGCTATTGCCGTGCGTGCCAGTATGAACCTGCCCGGCATTTTTGCCCCGGTAGAATACCGCCACCGCCAACTGGTAGACGGCGCCGTGGTGGATTATCTGCCCACCGAAACCCTGCGCAATATGGGGGCGGATTACATCATAGCCTCCGTCACCCCGCCGGATTTTTCGTCGGATGCGCCCCAATCTATTGCCGCTTATTTTTTGCGCGTGGGGGATGTACGCGGCGCGGCTATGATAGAAGAATCTTCCAAAAAGGCCGATTTTGTAATTACCAACCGGGTGTTAAACATTTCCACGTTGGAGCTTAACAAACTGCCGCAAGCGGGCGAGGTGGGGCTCAAAGCGGCCACCCTGGCGCTGCCTGCGCTGCAGGAAGACTTACTCTTAAAAATGGGACGGTATGTGTATGAACCTTAAAACAGCGTGTTTGGCTTTGTTTGCGTGCTGTTTAACCGGGTGCGCCGGACAGGCGGGTTTACTGGGCTTTGGGATGCTTTCCGCCCAAGACCGCAACGATTACCGCCACGCCCGGGATTTATTCCATGACGGGCATTATCAAGAAGCCGTGGCCGATTTATCCAATTACATTTACAAAACCCGCAACGTGCGCCGCCGGGAAGTGCGCGCCTACCGCCTGTTAGGGCAAAGCTACGAACATTTAGGCAATTTAAGCCGGGCCCTGGAAACCTATTTAGAAGCGTTGGAATTTCACCCGAAAGATGTGCCCCTTTTATTGGCGGCCGCCACCTTGTATAACCGCACCGGCCTGACCGACCGCGCCATAGAACTTTATGAACGCGCCTTACAGTTGGACCCGTCCAACCAAAATGTTTTGGCCGGGTTGGGGGAAGTGTATGTAAAAACGGGGTTTTATTCCAAAGCCCGCGGATACTACGAAAAACTGTTTGCGTTGTATCCGCAAGCGGCCGCCGTTCACCGGGCCCGGTATGCGGCCTCTTTTTACCAACAAAAGGATTTTGCCAACGCATTCATTCACATTACCTTGGCGTTGGAGCAAGAGCCCGAAAATGCCGATTTTTGGCTTTTAAGCGCCAAAGCGCAACGCGGGTTCAACCGCCTTTCGGAGGCCCTGAAAGATTTAGACACCGCCCTTTTATTAGCCCCCGGACGGGAAGATTTGCAAGCCTACCGTGCGTTGTGGCTCCACCAAGCCGGGCAATACGAAGAATCCGACAAAACCGCCCGCTATATTTTGGCCCATTACCCGGCAAACGAACTGGCCCTTTTTGTACTGGCTATGAATGCCAGCGCACGCGGCCAACACGGCAAAGCCAACCATTATTTAACCCAAATACGCACCGACGGGGAAGATTCTTTCATCCACCGCTTTGCCCAGGCCTTGCAAACCCCTCCGGCAAAAACGGCGCATTGATTTTTCCGGCCGGGGGCACATCTTTCCTTGTGTAAAGTGCAAAAAATCCGCCTCATTCAAGGCGGATTTTTTATCAGTAAACGGTTGTTTATTGCGGTTTTGCCACATACGGGGCACGGTCCGGCTGTTCATCACTTACCCTCAGTTCCACCTCATCCACCAGTAAAGAAGGGACCGTCACGGAACGGGCATCCAAACCGGAATCATTAAATGTTGTTTCATCCGTTCCGGCAGCCAAAATATCCCGCAGGGCGCGTGTAGTTAAATTCCGCACAGAAGCCCCGTAAACAGGCTCCTCGCGCCCGTCTTTTACATAGATACGGGTAAAGCGCATCTCGCCAAGCACGGGCCAACTTTCCAGGCGGTAGCCGTATTCCAAATCCAACTCTTTACAACGGGCTATTAATTTTTGTTTCAGCTCCTCCGGCGTAAAAGCCTTCTCCGGCGTGATAAACAAATTGGTAATTCCCGCGCGCGGGCGTTTGTCTTCCGCCATACGCGCATGGCCGTTGCTTGCTTTGCGCGTAGCCGGCAAACTGCGGCTGAACGGCAAGTCCGTCAATTTCCCGTTTTTAACCAACGTAATATCCTGCGCGGCAACGCCTTCCATATCTACCGGGAAATACCCCAACAGCCCCGTGCCTTTATAACTGCTTAAAAGCGGGCGGTCCGTAATGGTAAACCCCGGGGCAAAAACACGTTGGCCCAATTTATCCTTAAATCCCCCGGCCGACACCCAACCGGCGTCACTAAGTAATGCCGTGGTATTACTAATCTCCGGCACCAAGAGTGTATCTATAAACCCGGCCGCGGCCTGCGGGCTTAACAGCACCGGGCCTAAATACGGCTCGGCTTTTTTGGCTTCATAAACCCAGTTGACGGCGGCAAACCATTGCCCGGCCTTTTCCACCAGTTCCGCCTGCGCCGGCAAGGGCGTATCTACATAGTTAAACTCGGTTTCAAAACTTTGTTGGTAGCCGTCTTTGTTGCGCAGCCGGGCCGCCAAATAAATGCTCCATACGGTATGGCCCAACCGCCAACGCCCCCCTTGGCTATCCAAATACCAATAGTTCATCCGCTGCCCGACCACCCGCGCACGGGCAATATCCAAACGGGTATATTTTTTCCCCAAGGCAGACAGTTCGCACGCCAAACGGTTGATTTCTTCCGGCTCCCCCCATGCGGCGGCCGCCAACGGGCCGATAAACCGGGCCGATTGTGCCGGGGCAAAATCCCGGGCTGTATCTTTCAGCTTTTTCTTGCGCTTATAAGCTTCTTTTTGGGAATACATTTCCAACGCTTTGCGGTATTCCGTATCCGAAGTGCGCCAGAAGCCTTCCCGTATGCCCGCATAGGTTCCGGCCGCCCAATACCCGGCACTCGGCATATACGCATAGGGCAGCCCCGGGGCTTCCTCCGCCTGAAAATTATTACTGTTTTCCTGTTGGGTTCCAACAATCATATTTACTAAAAGCTTCCGTTGGGGTTCATCCTGGGCGGACAGGACGGATTTTTCCAGTTCCCCCCACGCCGCCTGTGCGCGGACCACGGCCCTTTCCGTAAGGAGATAGGTGGTAAAATAGGGGCGCACGGAATCTTTTAATTGCAGTTTTTTATGGGTGCGGGCCAGTTCGTCTTTCATGGCGGAAAAATACATATCCTGTGCCGTGCAAAAACAGCCGCCCACTAAAACTAAAAGAAAAGTAAATAAAAGTCTCATTTATTTTCCCCCTTTCTGTTTTTCTGTATACGGCGGGCGCAAAATAGGCGGTTTGGAAGGGCTCTTTGCCACTTTTTCCACTTCCATTTCGGACACCAAAATACTGGGCGACACCGCCGAAACAGGAACCCAGCCGGACTCCGCCCCGCAACTGCCGTTAAAAACGGCGTAATCATCCCCCGCGGCTATTACTTTACTGAAACTGGCCAGCGGGGTGCCCACCAAATCCACGCCGCGCACTACTTCTTTGCGTCCGTCCGGGTAGACCCGGTAGACGAGCAGAGGGTTTACCTTAAAAGATTGCGGGGCCGAGGTGTCGGTCATGGTAAATCCGCCGGAAATATCTTCTATAATCAGCCCATAGGGTTTGCCTTGCCGCTTGATTTCTTCCAACAGTTTTTGCTCCAACTGCGCATACGGCATACTCACTTGCGGCGTAATAACCGTATTGCCCATACGCGCCACCACCCGGTACCCGGCGGATTTGCGCCCGTGCCCGTTGGATTTTGGAAAATTTTTGATAGGGCTGGCACTCATTAAAAAGTTTTTAAGTATGCCTTTTTCAATCAAGGGCACATCTTCGGCGGGGTTGCCCTCGTCATCAAACAGATAATGCCCCCGCAAAGGAACCCCGTTAAACTCTTCCCAACGCGGGTTATCGCTCACGCTTAAAATGGGGGATACAATTTGCGTTCCTACTTTTTTAGTAAAAGTCTGCCCGAAAGCATCACTTTTTTGACGGTGGCCTTCCAAACGGTGGCCTAAAATTTCGTGGAAAAACACCCCGCTTGCCTTGTTTTTTAAGATAACCGGCCCGGTAAACGGCTCCACCACCGGCGCATTTTTTAAGGCTTTCAGCTCTTGCGCCATGCGGTCCAAATCGGCCGCCATGGTTTCTTCCGATGGGAAGTCTTCCGCTTTTACCCCGTCATAAATCATATTGCGTTCCAAATCCATACCGTCCGGGTTGCGGGCGTGCATACTCATCATGTAGCGCCCCAACACGCGGGAAGTAAAAATGCGGCTGCCCATACTGTCTACAAAATAAATATGGGTGCGTTCCAGGCGGAACACGAAAGAAGCGCCGTCCGCAAAAGCATACTTTTGCCCCCGCAACGACAACCTTTTTAAGCGGGCTTCTATTTCGGCCCTATCGTAAACGAAGGGTTTTTCCTCTTGGCAAAATACATTTTTTTGTGGCAGGGCAAAATCGTCCGACGTATCCACACTTTCCGAGGCTACCTGCTTGTTGGAAAGCACCCGGTTGTATTCTTGTTGGGCTTGCTCTACGGCCTCTTGCGTGCCCCGCCACAAAGCGTTGCGCAACGCCGGGGAATCCTGCCGCGCCAACGGCATTTGCTTGGAAACCATACTGGCGTTTGTATAAGTGCCTTTTAATTCGTGGGTGTTATCCGTATGCACACTGCCCACGCGGACGGAAATATCCACCGCTTTATTCTCTTCCGCGGAAGAATATTGCAGGCCGCCCGCCTTGGCCTGCGCCTGGAAAGAAGACACATCATACAACTGGTAAGCCATATAATACACCGGCGGACGCAATTTTTTAAGCGTTTTGAAGTTGCGCTGTAATTGGGCGGAAAGAGCGGACAGAAGCGGGGCCTGTTCCGCGCGGCATTCGGCGGCGGACACCAGCCCGCTGCCCATACATAAAACAAGTAAAAAGAGAAGTTTTTTCATAAATAACCTTTATTGTATTGTAGCAAAAAGGCCGGGAGCAACCAACGGACCGCCAGGGAATTTTTATGCAAAAAGCGGCAAAAGGGCCGCAAGCCAGAGGACAACGCCGTCCGGCTAGGACGCAAGCAACCAAGCGTATACTGTAAAAAGGGCGGCAGCCCGAGGTATCCGAGGTTGCGAGGACAACGCCGGCGGGCAAAAGAAGACGCAAAAAAAGCCGAGAACAAGAAAAACAATTTTCCCCCGCCAAACAACTGGCGTATTTTTTGCGAGTATTTTGGCCGCCCGGCTAGGACGCAAGCAACCGAGCGTATACTGTAAAAAGGGCGGCAGCCCGAGGTATCCGAGGTTGCGAGGACAACGCCGGCGGGCAAAAGAGGACGCAAAAAAAGCCGAGAATGGGAGTCGAACCCACAACCTACGGTTTACAAAACCGTTGCTCTGCCAGTTGAGCTATCTCGGCGCGAATATATTTATTCTAGCATTTTTCCCGCCCCGGGCCAAACGCTTTCTGGGGGCTTTGGCAAAAGTGGTATAATTTTAATATCTTAATTTTACGGAGAATTTGGTTTTATGGAACCCGTCACAACTACTGTATCGGTGGCCATGTGGATTGCCTTTTGGGTAATTGTACTGGCCGCTTTATTTATTGATTTAGCCGTTCTTAACAAACACCATGGGCACGTTTCCATTAAAGAAGCCGCCGTTATGGTTTCGGCGTGGGTTTCTTTAGCGGTATTATTCGGCGGCGCTATTTGGTTGGTGGAAGGCCCCACACACGCATTGGAATTTTTTACCGGGTATGTACTGGAATATTCCCTGTCCGTGGATAATATGTTTGTATTTATTATGATTTTCGGCTATTTTGCCATCGCGCGGGATTTGCAGCCCAAAGTGTTGCTCTGGGGTATTTTAGGGGCCGTAATCATGCGCTTTGTGTTCATTTTTATCGGCGTACAGCTTATTTCCGCTTTCTCGTGGACGATTTACCTGTTCGGGGCGTTGCTTATTTTTACGGCAACCAAAATGCTCTTGCAAAAAGAAGACGATAATTTTGACCCCAGCCAATCGTTCATCTTAAAAGTTTTCAAAAAAATAATGCCCATTAAAACGGACTACCACGGGGAAAACTTTTTTACTAAAGAAAACGGCAAATGGCTGGCCACCCCGTTGTTTGCCACCGTACTGGTGATTGAAATGTCCGACCTGATTTTTGCGGTGGACTCCATCCCGGCCGTGTTATCCATTACGCAAGATACGTTTTTGGTGTATTCGTCCAACATTTTTGCTATTATCGGTTTGCGGTCTTTGTATTTTTTATTGTCCGGCATGGCCAACAAATTCCCTTACCTCAAATACGGCATTTCCGTTATTTTGTTCTTTGTAGGGGCCAAAATGTTGGTAAGCCGGGTCTTCCATGTGCCGGTGGTGGCTTCGCTAAGCGTAATTGTGGGGATATTGGCTTTGTCTGTTTTAGCCAGTAAAGTTTTCCCGCCCAAAGAAGCCTAAACGGGGTAGACAAACCCGCTTGGATTTAATAAAATATATAGACAAAATTTAATTCAGTTATAAGGAAGGGAATTATGGCGTATAAATGTGCAGTGTGTGGCAAAGCCCCGGTTTCCGGCGGTTCTTACAGCCACTCTAACATGAGAACAAAAAGAAGCTTCAAGCCCAACTTGCAAAAACAAAAAGTGATGTTGGACGGCAAAGCACAGACTGCGTATGTTTGCACCGTCTGCATCAAAAGCGGCCGTGCGACCAGACCCACCAAATAAGTCAGCACTTTTTGCATTCAATCAGCCCGTGCTTTTAAGCTAGTGCGGGCTTTTTTTGTTAAATAAGGGGCGGGATTTGATTAAACTTTCCAACTTACAGTTGTTCGGTGCGGTGCTGTTATTGGCACAGCCCGTGTTTGCGGCGCAGGCCATTGAGGAAGAAGTAGACCCCAACGGCCCGTGGATGGTTTGTGAAGTAGCCGTAGAGGGGCTGCGCAATATCTCTAAACGCACAGTCACCAAAGCGGGCAGCGCCAAAAAAGGCGTTCTGTATGAGCGCTACTCCGTATCGGAAGATATTAACGATATATCCTCTTTAGGCAACTTTGATAAGGTGGAAGTGGATATTTCCCGCATCAAAGGCACCAAAAAAGACAAGCAGTTTTTCCAACCCTATCCGTGCCACCGCCTGACGTATATTGTGACGGAAAAGCCTATTTTTGACCGTCTTACTTACCAGGGCCGCAAGCATTTGGGCAAAGGGGCCATTACCCAAGCCATGACGCTTAAACTCAAGGACCCGTTCAACCAAGCCAAGTTGGATGCGGACCTGGCCCGTATTCAAGCAAAATATGCCGAAAAGGGCTATGTAAACGCGCAAATTAAATACGAATTAACCCGGGTAGAAAAAGAAAACACCGTAGAAGTAAAGTTAATTATAGATGAAGGACCC